>WFOP01000028.1 GCA_015487985.1 Hyphomicrobiales bacterium | reverse complement strand
CCTGCAGACCGCCCCTTCATTCCTATTAAACATGATGAACTGCTTACTTGCGGAAAACTTCTTTCCAGTTCGCATCTTCAATTACTGAAATCACAATCTCGTTTGCACCGGAGTGATCTTCAGGTGTGTAGTTCATCTGCCCGCCCAGAATTTCATCGAAATAGTCCAGGCTTTCCATGCCGGCACGGAAAGTTTCCGGGGTCAAATCAGGGCCCGCGGCTTCAAGCGCGCGCACCATAACCTCGGCACCCGAACGCCCAAGCAATGCGCCTGTGCTTGGAATTTGCTCACCCGAGGCAGCCAGATAACTTTGTACCCAGGCACCAACTTCAGGATTGCCCATGCGCGGCAGAACATCTGACCAAACAGCAGCGGCATACAACCCCTCTGTGCCACCACCTGGCACCTTGGCCATAACGGAGTGGAAGCCGGCAGCAGAAGAGATAAAGCTGACATCAGTATAGCCGATTTTACCGGCGGTTACATAAGCGGTAATTGTCTGGCGCACACCCAAAGCCATGGTGATGATTTCGCAATTGGCTTCTTTGAGTTTGCTCAACGCCCCCACAAAATCTCCGTCATCAGGACGATGGGTTGTTTCCGCAGCATAATTGAGACCCAGCGCGGCCGCTTCATCCATGGCGCCCGCCTGAATTTCTTTACCGAAATCAGAAGGAATAAACATGGCGCAAATGTTGCTCGCGCCTTTTTCCTCCACCAGATAAGAGACGCCGGTCCTGATCTGATCATAATAGGAAGCGCCGGGCGAATAACGATAATCAATTGGCTCTTCCACAATCTGGCGCGCCATTGTCAGCGGGAATACGTTTGGAATCCGCTTTGATTCCAGCAGCGGGAAAGAAGCAATATTCATCGGTGTACCCACCCCCAGGAACATCGCAAATACCTGATCCCGATTAACCAGCTTGTTCAATGCGGAGGTTGCTTTTGGCAACTGATAACCATGATCCTCAACGATGAACTTGATCTGGCGACCATGCACACCACCGTTGGCATTCACTTCATCAAAATACATCTGCGCAGCTTTTACCGCCGGCGCACCAAAAGCGGCAAAAATCCCGGACAAATCGGTATTGGAGCCAATTCTGACTTCGGTATCCGTCACCCCTTGTGTTTGCGCATAACTGCCACTGGCAATCACCGCCCCCACACTCAGCGCGGCGGCGAGTTTCATTAGACGTTTCATTTTATTCTCCCTTTGTTGTTGTTATTTTGAATTATACATCTCATCGATCAGCGACTTGTAGCGCTTTTCGACAAACCCCCGTTTTAGTTTCATCGTTGCGGTCAACTCATCATCTTCAGCCGTCAATATTATGTCAATCAGGCGAAAATCCTTAATCTGTTCGACGCGCGCAAACTCCTCATTGACCTGCTTTATGATGGAGCCAATCAATTCCTGCACTTCCTTTGCCGCACAAAGAGATACAAAATTGGAGAACGGCACCTTACGATCCTGCGCAAATTTTTCAACATTTTCCTGATCGATCATCACCAGGCAGGTGAGATATTTACGCTTGTCACCAATAACCACAACATCGGAAATATGGGCAAACGACTTCAGTTTGTTTTCAATTTGCGAGGGCGTAATGTTTTTGCCCCCTGCGGTTATGATAATATCCTTTAGCCGCCCCACAACAGAAAGAAATCCCTCTTCATCAATGCTGCCAAGATCCCCGGTGCGCAAATACCCGTCCCTGGTCATGGTTTCAGCGGTTTTTTCAGGTGCGTTCCAATAGCCGGGGAAAACATTGCCCCCCTTGAACTGAATTTCCCCCTCCTTGGAAATCCGCAGATCCACCCCCGGAATGGCCGGACCAACCGTGCCGTTTTTGTTGCGCTCCAGCGTATTGACACTGGTGATTCCGCTGCCTTCGGTCTGCCCAAGTCCCTCAACAAGATTAACCCCGATCGAGCGATACCATTTAAGCAGGTCCGGGGAAATCGGCGCAGCCCCGGTGATGGCGCGCCGCACATTGCCCAAACCCAGCATCCGCCGCAGGTTTTTCAACACCAGCATATCCCAAAAACCATACCGCATTTGAACAGTGGCGGGCACCGGTTTATTGGAAATTGTATAGTCCGAGCGCGCCTGCCCCGCCTCAAGAGCACGGGCAAAGGCAAATTTCCCAAGCCCCGTACCGTCTTCGATCATCAGCATGACCCGGGAATAAATTTTTTCCCACACCCGTGGCACTGCCGTAAAGACATCGGGCGCCACCTCCTGCAAATTGTCGAAAATCGTTTCCGTACTTTCAACAAAGTTCACAATCGTTTTTGAAGCAATAGGTGAATAAATTGAGGTATTACGTTCTAAAACATGACAAAGAGGCAAAAAACACAATTGCTCATCCCGCTCAAAATAGGGCAATACCCGCAGCGAAGACCCCATGATGAACATGATATTGGAATTGTTGATCATGGCCCCTTTGGGCATGCCGGTAGTCCCCGACGTATAAATCAGCAGTCCCACGTCCTCGGGGCGGGATTTGGCAATTTCACGTTCAAATCGTTCCGGGTCGTCCTGATTCAGCTTTTCACCAAGGTCATACAGCTCGTCCAGAAACATGGCCTTGGGATGATTAAAATCATGCAGCCCGTCCCGCTCAAGAATAATTACCTTTTCAACACCGGAAACATCTTTTTCCGCCTCCAGAAATTTGTCGAGCATTTCATCATTTTCAACGAACAAAAACTTGCTGGTGGAATCGTTGAGCAAATGGGCCACCTGCGCCGGCGCATCGGTGGTATAAATCCCCGAAGCAATCCCCCCAACGCATTGAATGCCCATATCCATATAGGCCCATTCTTTATTGTCCTCGGACAGAATGGATACCACATCGCCCCTTTTCAGCCCCAGCGACACAAGCCCAAGCCCGATGCGCATGGCGCGCTCATAATAATCATCCCAACTGTGGGAACGCCATATTCCGAGTACTTTCTCACGGTGCGCCGTGCGTTTGCCCAGTTCTTTGCAACGCTGGGCAAATAGTTTTGTAACCGTATCGCACCCGTCAACAAAAAACGGCCCCTGGTGCATATCTTCATTGCAGGAGACACCACGAATCTCCACTTGGGGCGGCATGGCGGTTTCACAAGTCTTGCCGGTAGTTTTGTTGTCCACACTCACCTCCTAACGCCACGTCTTGCGCTGTTTCCAGCGCCGGGTGCCACGTTCGCTCTGCTCACGCACCCCAAGGTAAAATGCCTGAATATCTTTTGAATTTTGCAGAACTTCGGCCTCGTCCGACATGACGATGCCCCCCAGCTCCATCACATAGCCATAATCGGCCACTTCAAGCGCCACCCGCGCATTTTGCTCCACCAGCAGCATGGTGACTTTTTGCTCTTCATTCAAACGCTTGAGAATAACGAATATTTCCTCCACCAGCAGCGGCGACAAACCAAGGCTTGGCTCATCCAGCAGCATCACCTTGGGGGCCGCCATCAGCCCGCGCGCAATGGCCAGCATCTGCTGTTGCCCCCCCGAAAGCGTGCCCGCCGCCTGTTTTGCCCGCTCCCCAAGAATGGGAAAATAGGAATAAACCATCTCCAGATTCCGGGCGATTTCCTTTTTGTCCGAACGCGAATAAGCGCCGATTTCCACATTTTCAGCCACGCTGAGCAGAGGGAAAATTTCGCGCCCCTCGGGCACATGAACCAGCCCCTGTTTAACAATCGCATCCGCCTCGGCGCGATGGATTGGCACCCCGTTCAAATCAAT
>WFOP01000027.1 GCA_015487985.1 Hyphomicrobiales bacterium | reverse complement strand
TGCCAGCACAATCAACCCGTCTTTAGTGACAAAATATCTTGCCGGGCGCAGACCATTGCGATCAAGGGTTGCAACAATCTGTTCGCCGTCGGAAAGGGCCATGGAGGCGGGGCCATCCCATGGTTCCATCAGCGCGGCATGATATTCATAAAATGCGCGCCGTGTGTCATCCATCAGGGGGTTTCCCGCCCAGGCTTCAGGAATCAGCATCATGGCGGCATGGGGCAGTGAATAGCCGCCGCGCACCAGAAATTCCAGTGCATTGTCAAAACATGCCGTATCGGATTGTCCCTCATAGGAAACAGGCCAGATTTTTGAAATATCATCCCCAAATAAATCAGAGGCCACCGAGGCCTGCCGGGCAGCCATCCAGTTTACATTGCCCCGAATTGTATTGATTTCGCCATTATGGGCGGTCATGCGATAGGGATGCGCCAATTTCCATGAGGGAAAGGTATTGGTGGAAAAACGCTGGTGGATGATGGCCATGGCTGAGGTGAAGGTTTCATCCGCCAGATCGGGATAAAATGCACCCAGCTGGTGAGCCAGAAACATGCCCTTGTAAACAATAGTGCGGGCGGAAAAGGAGACAATATAAAATCCGTTATCATTGTCTACTTCGGGGATGTCTTTATAGATGGTGTTTGCTACGACTTTGCGCGAAATGAGCAATTTGCGCTCAAATGCGTCTGTGTCTATCCCCTGGGGTTTGGCAACAAAAATCTGTTCGATAATGGGCTGGGTGGCGATGACGTTTTCCGAGAGTTCTTTGGTGTCAAAGGGTACTTTTCTGGAGCCGATTATGGAGAGATTTTCCGACTTTAATGCTGCGGCCATGGCGGTGTTGCAACGGTCCCTGAGGATTTGATCATTGGGGAAAAATACCATGGCTACGGCATAATCCCCTTCATCAGGCAGGTCAAAATCACATGCCTTGACAAAAAACTCATGGGGGGTCTGCACCAGCATGCCCGCACCATCCCCCATGAGGGGATCAGCGCCCACCGCGCCGCGATGGGTCAGATTGACCAGAATTTCCAGGCCGTTTTTAATGATGGAATGGGAACGGGTGTTGTTGATATTGGCGACAAGGCCCAACCCACACGCATCATGTTCGTTTGCGGGGTCATATAGTCCCCGGGGCTGAGACCGACCGGAATTGGTCTGCTGATTGTGGATTGAAATGTTTTTGTTCATGTGCCGTCACCCTTAGTTTTGTCTCGTTTGATTGTTAAATCAACAAACGGACACGCCACCTTCTCGGGTCGCACTTTTGTTGTGCGGCTCAAGACGATTGACGTCTCATCAGTTCTGGAAGTGGCCCGCTTTGTTTTGGGTGCCACCTCTAAATCGCGGAACAAAATTCTGTACCGCATTTTTGTGAGCGCTTTGTCTCAACAAAGTTGGACGCAATCGACCCTGCGTTGCGCATATCATTTTTGCGGAGCGGATTTCAAATAAGAAATACACTCAATTAAAAGACAACATTCCTGTCCTATTTGTCTGTATGCCAGATTTTGCGGTTGGGGGCAAGGCGGGCTGGGGAAAATCACCCTGCAAATGCAAAACGAGGCCCCTGCTGAGCAGGAACCTCGCTGTTCAAGATTCTCCCATAACCGGGGAGAGGGGCAGGGCAGCACCTATGCTGGAGGGACAAAGAGTGCCGCCCGGCCTGTGACACGGGTTTATCCAGCCCATGTCCCTTGTCCGACAATCAAATGCCGGTGGCATGTTTTAGTTCACCTTTTTTTTGCTCTCGATCATGGGACCGGTTTCTTTTGTAACACCAATTTTGATCTGGCGCGGTTTCTGGCTTTCGGGCAGTTCGCGCTTCAGATCAAGGTGCAAAAGGCCGTTTTTCAGTTCGGCATTTGTGACTTCCACATAGTCTGCGAGCTGGAAGCGCAGGTCAAAAGCGCGTTCAGCAATGCCACGATGCAAGAACTCTCGATCCGGGTCTTCTTCTGTGGTTTTTCCGCCCTTGATTGTGAGATTGTTTTCCTTGGTTTCAATGGAAATTTCATCCTGTGAGAAACCTGCAACGGCGATACTGATGCGGTAGGCATCTTCTCCGGTGCGCTCGATATTGTAGGGAGGATAGGAGGACTTTGCTTCGGGGATTTTCAGCCCGTCAAGGGTTGAAAATAGCCGGTCAAATCCAACTGTGGAACGATAAAAGGGTGAGAAATCAAAAGTTTGCATAGCATATTCTCCTACTGCTTCAAATGAGCAACATGCGTTGCGCGATGTTTGTTGCCCCCATCATTAGGCAGGCATGGTCTTCATCGCGGTCGCCGGGTCAGTCCGGCCGACCCTTAAAATGTAGGGGGCGATTTTGGGGTTTCAAGGGAAAAGTTTCATTTTTTGCGATGGTTTTTGCAGTGTGCACCAGGTGCGTTCATGGGTGCGTGCGGGAGCAGAAGGGCGCGCATGCAGGAGAGCATGCAGGTGCAAATGAATGGAATATGAACAGATCATACCGACCCTGTTCACACCACCGGCACTAGACATGGGCCTGTGCAGTCGTTGAGGCGTTTGATCACGCATTTCAAAACGCACTGAACTGGCGGCCCCTATCACCCGCCCCCCGCATGGGGTGTCGCCATTTTTCGGGCCGATACCAATTTCTTTTTTAAGGTTGGTGTCGGCCCTTATCATTAATTGCCAGTCATGAAATATGTACGCTAAATGTGTACGCTGGTTTTTTTGATGCACTTCCGGTTGCCGATTGCCATATTTTTGTTCTAAGCAGACGTCAAAGAACATATATAATTCTTGGATGTAAGCATGACAATCGTTGTAGACCCAAATGGCCCGGCACTTTGTGATGTTGCATCCAACCCCATTCCCCCGGGCGGCAAGGTGGGCTATTTCAAAACCGAAGACAATGTGCGATTGCGCTATGGCATTTGGCCCAAAACCACCGGGGCTGGCCGGGGTACAATCTGCCTGGTGCACGGACGTACAGAATTCATTGAAAAATATTTTGAAACAATCGCTGATTTTCAGTCGCGCGGGTTTAACGTGGCAACTTTTGACTGGCGCGGACAGGGATTGTCAGATCGTCTGGTAAGCAATCATAGAATTGGTTATGTGGACAAGTTCGATGATTATCTGATTGATTTGCAAAGCTTTTATTCACAGATTTTGCTGCCTGATTGTCCGCCTCCCTTTAATCTGGTGGGTCATTCCATGGGCGGGTTTGTCGCGCTGTTGGCTGCCTCGCGC
>WFOP01000026.1 GCA_015487985.1 Hyphomicrobiales bacterium | reverse complement strand
GGGTTAAACGCCATGATGGCGACCGAGCTGGAATTTTTCCTGTTTGAAAAGAGTTTTGATGAAATCCGCGCCGAGGGGTTCTGCAACCTGAAACCCATCAGCGCCTATAATGAAGATTACCATATTTTGCAGACCACCAAGGAAGAGGGCATCATGCGCCCGATCCGCAATCATTTATATGCCGCCGGCATTCCCATTGAGAACACCAAGGGGGAAGCGGAAGCAGGGCAGGAAGAGCTTAACATCCGCTATGACGCGCCGCTCAATTGCGCCGACCACCACACGATTGCCAAGCATGCGGTGAAAGAAATTGCATGGGCGCAGGGCCATGCGGTGACATTTTTGCCCAAGTGGCACGCCGACAAGGTGGGGTCCTCCTCCCATGTGCACCAGTCTTTGTGGAAAGATGGCAATTCAGTATTTTATGATGCTGACAAGCCCCACGCCATGTCTGACCTGATGGCCCACTATGTGGCAGGGCTGATAAAATATGCGCCGGAATACACCTATTTTCTGGCCCCCTATATCAACAGCTATAAACGCTTTCAAAAAGGCACATTTGCCCCCACCGGCACCGCATGGTCGGTGGATAATCGCACCGCAGGTTTCAGGCTTTGCGGGGAAAATACCAAGGCGGTTCGGGTGGAGTGCCGGATCGGTGGCTCTGACATGAACCCCTATCTGGCCATGGCGGCGCAATTGGCGGCGGGTCTGAAAGGCATTGAAGAAAAACTTGAACTCGGCCCGGCACTGACCGGGGATGCCTATGCCAGCAAAACAGAAGATCATATCCCGGCCAACCTGCGCGATGCGGGGGATGCGCTCAAGGGATCAAAAATGCTGCGCGAAGCATTTGGCGATGATGTGGTGGATCACTATTACCGCGCCGCAACCTGGGAGCAGGAAGAATTTGCCCGCGTCGTCACAACCTATGAAATCGCCCGCGGATTTGAACGCGCCTAAAAGAGAAACCAAAACACCATGACAAAAACACTCAAATGCATCTCCCCTATTGATGGCTCTGTTTATGCGGAACGCCCGGTTTTGACCCTTGATGAGGCAACGGCAAAAGTTGCACGCGCCAAAGCGGCTCAAAAGGCATGGGGTGAACGCCCGATTGAGGAGCGTATCGCACTGGTTCAGGCCGGGGTGGCCCGCGTGGGCGAAATGAATGATGAAATCGTGACCGAACTGGCATGGCAGATGGGGCGCCCGACCCGTTATGGCGGGGAATTTGGCGGGTTTAACGAGCGGGCCAGCCACATGGCGGATATTGCGATTGAGTCCCTCAAGGCGATTATCGTTGAGGAAAGCGATGGTTTTGAACGCCGTATCGAGCGCGAGCCGCACGGGGTCATTCTGGTGATTGCGCCGTGGAATTACCCCTATATGACTGCCATCAACACCGTGGCCCCTGCCCTGATCGCAGGCAATGCGGTTTTGCTCAAACACGCCACACAAACCTTGCTGGTCGGGGAGCGCATGGTTGAGGCGTTTGTTGAAGCGGGGGTGCCCGAAGACATATTCCAGAACGTGTTTCTGGATCATGAAACAACCTCAGCCCTGATCGCGGCCAAGAATTTTGGCTTTGTCAATTTTACCGGCTCTGTGGGGGGCGGTGTGGCCATGGAAAAGGCCGCCGCCGGCACCTTCACCAGTCTTGGTCTTGAACTGGGGGGGAAAGACCCCGGCTATGTGATGGAGGATGCGGACCTTGATGGGGCGGTGGACACGCTGATTGATGCGGCGATGTTCAATTCAGGGCAGTGCTGTTGCGGGATTGAGCGGATTTATGTGACCGCCAGCCTTTACGATGCTTTTGTTGAAAAGGCGGTGGCGATTGTGAGCGCCTATAAACTCGGCAACCCGCTTGATGCTGAAACCACCCTTGGCCCAATGGCGGCGAAGCGCTTTGCCGATGAGGTGCGGGGCCAGATTTCTGAAGCGCTGGAGGCCGGGGCAAGGGCACATATTGAAACCTTTGCAGAGGATGACGGGGGCACTTATCTTTCGCCCCAGATATTGACCAACGTCAATCACAACATGCGCGTTATGCGCGATGAAAGCTTTGGCCCGGTTGTTGGCATTATGAAGGTAAATTCTGATGAGGAGGCCATCGAGTTGATGAATGACAGCGAGTTTGGCCTCACCGCCTCCCTTTGGACTGCGGACCCGGCGCGGGCGGCGAAAATCGGGGCTCAAATCGACACCGGCACGATATTTATGAATCGGGCCGACTATCTGGATCCCGGCCTGTGCTGGACGGGCTGTAAAAATACGGGACGTGGCGGCGCATTGTCGGTCATTGGCTATCACAATCTCACCCGTCCGAAATCCTACCACTTGAAGAAAGCATAAATCATGGAACTCAAAGGCAACTGGTCCTATCCGACAAATATCCGTTTCGGGGAAGGACGCATCGCTGAAATTGCTGACGCCTGTGCACAGGCGGGCATTGGCAACCCCTTGCTGGTCACCGATCGCGGGCTGGCGGGCATGGATATCACCACCTATGCGCTGGACCTGATGGAGGCTTCGGGGCTGGGGCGCGCCATGTTCTGTGAAGTGGACCCGAATCCGAGCGAAAAGAATGTTGAAGAG
>WFOP01000025.1 GCA_015487985.1 Hyphomicrobiales bacterium | reverse complement strand
GGCCAGCACAGTGAGTTGAGCGGTTAGAGCCTTGGTTGAGGCAACCGCAATCTCGGGGCCGCAAAGAAGGGGAAAGGCAATATCGGATTCGCGCGCGATGGTGGATTCGGCAACGTTTACGATCGCGGCGATGTGCTGATTCTGGCTGGCGCTGTAACGCAGGGCGGCAAGAGTATCTGCTGTTTCCCCGGATTGGGAAATAAACAGAGAAAGCCCGTCTTTTTCAAGAGGCGGTTCGCGATAGCGAAACTCCGAAGCGATATCCACATCAACCGGCAGGCGCGCATATCTTTCGAACCAGTATTTTGCAACCGAAGCCGCCAGAAACGAGCCGCCGCACGAGGCAATGGTGATGCGGGAGAGCCTGACAAAATCAAAGGGCAAGTCCGCAGGCAGTTTTGCGGTGCCGGTGGTCAAATCAAGATAATGTCCAAGGGCGTGGGAGATGGTCTCGGGCTGTTCGTATATTTCCTTGGCCATAAAATGGCGATGATTCCCCTTGTCCACGATGGATGAGGAGGCGCTGGAAATTTCAACCGTTCGCTCCACCTCGTTGTCGTCCTGATCAAAAATCGTGACGTCATCCTGACTGAGAACTGCCCAGTCCCCCTCTTCCAGATAAGTGATTTTATTGGTAAAGGGGGCAAGGGCAAAAGCATCTGAGCCTAAATACATCTCATTCTCACCAAAGCCGATAGCCAGAGGCGAGCCTTGCCGCGCCGCGATTATCGTCTTGTCATGCCCTGCAAATAAAAATGCCAGACCAAAGGCACCGCGCAGCAATTTAAGGGTGTTTTTCACTGCAACAGTGGGGGTGGCTCCATTGTCAATTTCACGGGTTACCAGAAGCGCCACAACCTCAGAATCAGTTTCTGTTTGGGCCGTGTAGCCGTCTTTGACCAAATTTTCGCGTAATTCACGAAAATTTTCAATTATGCCATTGTGCACAACAGACACTTTCGGGGTCGCGTGGGGGTGGGCATTGCCCTCTGTGGGCGCGCCATGGGTTGCCCATCTTGTGTGCCCAATTCCAATGGTGCCCTGCAAGGGATTTTCGCCAAGCGTGACTTCCAGATTAGACAGCCTTCCCGGCGCACGGCGGCGATCAAGAACCGAGTTATGTACGGTTGCCACTCCGGCGCTGTCATATCCGCGATATTCCAGCCTCTTAAGCGCCTGAACCAACCGATCCGCAACTGGATCATTGCCGATAATCCCTACAATCCCACACATAAAGCTAACCCTGTTTTTTTGAATTTTTATTCTTTTTCGCCAGTGCTCTGGCACGCAGTTTTGGCGCATACCCACTCCGATTGGACTGGTCGGCCCGCGTGAGAGCCAGCTCATCGGCTTCGACATCGCGCACAATCGTGCTTCCCGCTGCAACTATGGCCCGGGCACCAATGCTAACCGGGGCGACAAGCGCCGTATTGGAGCCGATAAAGGCCCCCTCCCCGATTTGGGTGTGGCTTTTATTAAACCCGTCATAGTTGCAGGTGATGGTGCCAGCGCCGATATTTGCCGCCCCCCCGATTGTTGCATCGCCGACATAGGAGAGGTGGTTTACCTTGGCCCCTTCGCCAATTTGCGCATTTTTGACTTCACAAAAATTGCCAACTCTGGATTTTTCAGCCAATTGCGCGCCGGGACGCAATCGGGCAAACGGCCCCACAATGGCGCCAGAAGAAATTGTTGCCCCTTCAATATGGGAATAGGCTTTGATGTAAACATCATCATGAACAGTTACACCCGGCCCAAAAACCACCCCCGGCTCAATGGTAACGTCACGGCCAATTTTTGTGTCATGGGAAAAGTAAGTGGTGGCCGGGTCACGAAGCGTCGCGCCGTTTTCCATGGCCTTGTTGCGCAGGCGTTGCTGATAAATGCCCTCGGCGGCGGCCAACTGGGTACGCGAATTGACACCCATCACGTCATTTTCAGGCGCCAGGGCATAAGTCACCTTTAACCCGGCAAGGTTGGCGAGCTTTACGATATCGGTGAGATAAAACTCCCCTTGCGCATTGTCATTTTTGACCCGGTTGATGGTTTGGCGAAACGCATCCGCCTTAAAGGCCAAAATGCAGGCGTTACAAAGCGTTATCTCCCTTTGTTCAGCGCTGGCGTCCTTATGTTCCACAATATCGAGCAGGCGATCTTCTTCAACTATGAAGCGGCCATACCCGGTTGGGTCTTGTGGCTGAAAACCCAGAATACAGGCATCCCACCCCGCTTCAAGCTGTTCAAAAACACGGGTAAAGATATCCCCGTGCAGCAGGGGATGGTCCCCATAAACGACCGCAATAATGCCGTCGGCATTTTGCCAGACCGGACGTGCTGTTTGTGCCGCGTGGGCAGTCCCTAAACGCTCGGTCTGTTCAAAGAGTTGTGCATCGGGGGCAATGGAGCGAATCAGATCCTGCACATCCTGCCGGTTGGGGGCCGTTACCCCCACGATTGTGTCGGAACCGGCGTCTTTGGCAGCATGAACCACATGGCCGACAATCGGCATGCCGACCACGGGATGAAGCAGTTTGGGTAAAGAGGATCGCATGCGCGTGCCATCGCCCGCAGCAAGAACTATTGTTGTGATATGGGCCATTGATTTTGCTTTTGTCCCCAACTGTATTTATCGGCTTTTGTTGCTTGGAATATATGGCAACAAAAAGTTGGTAAACCAATAAACCACAGAAGAGTGATACACTAGTACAAATATGAAATTGATTCGTCGTTTTGCGGGGGTAATCATGACGACAAAATTAGGTCAACCGGAACAATCGGATGTGACTTTCTGGGGGATCAGTGCCGTTGTTGCAACGGGGATTGCCATATTGAGCACAACCCTGAGTGCTTTTGTGCCTGCGGGACTTTTTGGTGGTTTGCATGCAAACCGGCTGGAAGGGGGAACGCTAAACCAATTAAGGGCGCAGGTTGAACAGCTCAGCGCCTCTCAAAGGGAGTTGCTCAGCGCCACCACCCAGTTGCGCAGTCAATTTACTCTGGCAGAAAGAAACAGAAACCAGTTCAATCAACGCGTTAGCGCACTTGAGGTTTCAATCCCCATGTTGCTTGAGGTTGTCCCCCCGGGCGCAGAAATCGACCCCTTATCCATCACTGCCTCCATTAATGATTCAGATACCGTGACGTTTGAAGCCGAAGGGGGAACCGTCATTTTGAACCAAACCCCCCTGTTTGAGGGGGCCAATTCTTCTGATCATGATACCGCCCCCCCCGAACCCCAGGCGATTCCCGATATGCTGGAAACGTCCCAAACAGCCGATGACAGTGTACAATCAGGAGATATGGTTGAACCTGCCCCCCCCGAAGAATCAAACCAACTGGTGCAAGGTGCATCTGAACTGGAGGTTTTGTCCAGCGCTTCGGTGAGTGTCGGGTTGAGCCAAACAGAATATGGCATTGCATTGGGTCCACCGGTTTTGCAAAGCGAAGCCGATGCGCTGTGGGATGACATTTCCGGCAAAGTGGGCACTTTGCTGATTGGGCTGAAGCCCGCTATTTCTGACCCTTTGCAAAATAACAGCTTCCGGGTCGTATTGGGGCCGATCACCAACTATTCGGAAGCGGAGATGCTTTGTCGGCGCATCAGCGTTGTTGGAATCGAGTGTTTGCCAATTCAGTATTCTGATTCACAAACCAGTTCGATGTAGCCGTCAAAAATAATAAAAATCCTCTTTGTACAAATTGCTTTAATCAATTTGATTTATTGAGGTTGACACTTGCCCGCCAATGTCTATGTTCCGGCGAATTCATTTGCAGGCAAATGCCGAATAGTGATCAGGTATATGCAGCGGCGGTCGTCGCAGGTTTGGCATATATCATGTGCGCCCGTAGCTCAGTGGTAGAGCATCCGACTTTTAATCGGACGGTCGAAAGTTCGAATCTTTCCGGGCGTACCATTTCACCAAATCCCCCTTTCCCCCTGATATAATGACACATTGGCACAATTATAACGCCTTGCTGGTAACACCCCCTGACACGTCTCTATTCTGATACAACTCTATGGACACCTTTTGGGCGAACATATTGATGCGGCCTATGCTTGTGAGGCGTGAAGAATCACCGGACCAAATGACAGGGCATCGGTAAACGGTTTTTTTCAAAGATTGGCCCGCCCGGCCCCCCTTGGCCGACGAACGTGCGTTAAGGCGTTATGGGAGCGTACCTTATATCCCGATAGCCCGCCCGTTATGTTCGGCGCTGTTTCAGCGCGCGCAAGAGGCCGTTTGTTGAACTGTCATAGGTATCAGCCCCCCTTTTCCCCCTGACGTTTTGCAACAGGTCTTTGGCCAGTTGTTTTCCCAACTCGACGCCCCATTGATCAAAGGAATTTATGTCCCAGATAGCGCCCTGCACAAATACCTTATGCTCATAAAGCGCAATCAGCATGCCCAATGTCTGCGGGGTCAGTTTTGTATATAACAACGTATTTGAGGGACGATTGCCGGGAAATACCTTGTGAGGCGCCAGTTTTTCTGCGGCAGGTTTTTCCATTCCGGCCGCATCCAGTTCAGACAAAACTTCCGCCAGGGTTTTGCCCATACTCAACGCACGCGATTGCGCAAAACAATTTGCTATCAGCTTGGCATGGTGCTCCCCCATTTCCTCATGGGGGTTGGCGGCGATCAAAAAATCGCACGGCACAATATCCGTTCCCTGATGCAAAAGCTGGTAAAAGGCATGCTGGCCATTGGTGCCCGGTTCCCCCCATATGATGGGACCGGTTGCATGGTTGACCGGGGAGTTATCCGCCCTCACCCGCTTACCGTTACTTTCCATATCCTGCTGTTGAAGATAAGGTGCCAGTCGGTTCAAGCGCTGGTCATAAGGCAAGATGGCATGGGTGGGGAAACCCCAGGTATTTCGATGCCAGATACCAAGTAAAGCCATTATAACGGGCAGGTTTTGCTCAAGTTTTGTTTCGCGAAAGTGGGTATCCATCTTTGAAGCGCCAAGCAAAAGCTGTTCAAAGTTCTCAAAGCCGATGGCCAGGGCAACGGGCAGTCCGATGGCGGACCAGAGTGAGTATCGCCCCCCCACCCAGTCCCAAAACCCGAATATACGCGCTTCATCAATTCCAAATTCAACGCAGGCAGGTATGTTTGTGGAAATGGCAACAAAATGATCCTTTACTGCCTGCTCCTCCAAAGCGCTGGCCAGCCAATCCCGGGCTGATTTGGCATTGGTCATTGTTTCATCGGTGGTGAAAGTTTTTGACGCAATCAGGAACATGGTGCGCGCAGGGTCCAGCCCCTTTAATGTATCGTACAGGTGCTGTCTCTTAT
>WFOP01000024.1 GCA_015487985.1 Hyphomicrobiales bacterium | reverse complement strand
GCACGGGCGCGCGGCCCCTGAATGTCAGGCAATGTCACCGGACCGGCGGGATGGTCCGCATGGGGATAGGGGTGATGGTGATGATCGTGATCGTGATCGTGATCGTGATCGTGATCGTGATCGTGATCGTGATCGTGATGATGGTGTGTATGGAGGGGAGTAAAAGGCAAATTGTGTTTTTTACAAAAGGCTTCGTCGCGACACGAGGCGTCACAATCCCCTTTGCAGGGACAATTCTCCAGACCCCCGCCGACCCCTTCCACATGATGATGGTGGCTTTCCTGAGCCAGCCCGACTTCTGTTTCAAACCCCAATACCTGTTCGCGAAATTTGCACAGGGCGCAATTCATCAGGTTTTGCCCGTTCTCAATTTCATGCAGGCGATCAACAAAGGTATCCACCACCAGTTCATGATCATTCAAATAAGGGGCCTTGACAAACTCTGTCTCAGGGAACGCTTTGGCCGCCTCATCCACCGCATCATAAATGCGGTTGACCAGAACCCCGGTAAACAAAAAATAGGGAAAGACGACAATGCGCTTAAAGCCGAGTTTTACCGCCCGCTGCAAAGCCGGGGCAACCAGGGGAAAAGTCACCCCCGAATAGGCGGTTTCCCCCCAGCCGAACCCAAGCCCTTCCCAAAGCATGCGCATGACTTTTGCCACGTTGGAGTTTGCGTCGGGGTCCGAGGCGCCGCGCCCCACAACCATGAGCAGGGTATCGTGGGGGGAGACTTCATCGGGGCAATCAGAAACGGCCTGAGAAATCCTGTCGCCGGCGGCGCGAATCATCTTCAAGTCAACGCCCAGTTCGCGGCCATAAATAATTTGAAAATCCTCGTGCATGGCAGCATAGGTATTAAGCACGCTTGGGATATCATTTTTGGCATGGCCCGCCGCAAACAACATGCCGGGCACCGCCAGCACCCTGTTCACACCATTGGCGCGCAACCTATCCAGACCCTGATGAATAACCGGGCTGGCAAATTCGAGATACCCATATTCCACCGGCACACCGGGCAAGCGGGTTTTCAAAGCATTGGCCAGATTGGCAAATTCCCCCACCGCCAGTTGATTGCGTGAGCCGTGGCCACACAACATAACGCCAGCCCCTTTGGGCAAAACGGGTGATTTAGCCATTTGATTTTTTCCGATACGCAAACAAAATCAACGTGGCCACGATACCAAGCACCATGGCATATACGCCGATTTCAAAAAAAGAATGGGAATGGCCCGCAGCCACTGCCACATGGCCGGGGTGGGCAAGTGCAAGCCGGGGAAAAAGCACCAAAGGCGCGGCAAGAAGGAATTTCATATCTACCTCATTTCGAATTGAACCAAGGCAGAGTTCCACAATCCACAACAAGCCCACAATCCATGTGCTTGTCGTCAAATCGTCCGGCACAGTCCGGACTTGGCCCCCTGTTTGGGTCGGCTTCACCGGAATGACTTTCAGTTCCTTAAAAGCGGAACACTGCAACAAAAGAACTGTTACAGGGGTGCAGCAAGGGGGTCAACAAGGTTAATCCGTTCAGGCCAGCAGAAACCCCTGACGCACAGAATCTTCAATCAGGTTTTGGATCAATATATGCAATTCGGGGGAGGATTTCCCCACCACCGCCATGCGTTCGCGCACCTGATCTGCGTGAATACGGTGCTTGATCCACATATCGCCATTAGTGAAATAATTGTGCAAAAATGGCTGAAGGCGGTCCATGGCGCGCGCGAACAGGGCGTCAGCGGTTTCAACCGCTTCGAACTCATCCCACAGGGCACGAAACTCTTGTTCCAGCTCGGGGGGCAGCAGGGAAAACAAACGTTCAGCAGCTTGAGCCTCGGCGGCGTGCTGATCGGTTTTTTGCACCCCGGTATAGGCGGGGGAATCCCCGGCATCAATTTCCACAATGTCATGCAAAAGCACCATTTTGAGCACCCGCAGCATATCGGTTCCGGGCGGCGCATATTCAAACAGCACCACCGCCATCATGGCCAGTTGCCATGAGTGTTCAGCGTCATTTTCCTTGCGCGAATTATCAAGCAACGGTGTTTGACGCCAGATTTGTTTCAGCTTGTCAATTTCAAGAATGAAGCCGATTTGCTTGGCCAGCCGGTCGGTATGGTTGTTTTTTGCCAGTGCGGCATTTGCCTTTTGCGCGCGCGCGTCCGCATCGTGTTGAAGGTTCAGACGTTGAACAGGTGCTCCCGCCTTTTCCCAGGCATCAAATCCCCCCTCCATATGACAAACCGGCGCAAGCCCCATATCCTGCATGGCTTTTGTGGCCAGTGCCGAGCGCCAGCCGGCGGCACAAAAGAAAACAAAACGTCTACCGGAGGAAAATTCCTTTCTGTGATAATGGCCGGTGGGGTCCACCCAGAATTCGAGCATGCCGCGTGGCGCATGCAGGGCGCCGGGTATCCTGCCCTTTTGATCAAGTTCGCGAATATCCCGAATGTCGACAAACAAAACATTCTCGTCACCCAATAGCGATTGGGCCTCTTTTATGCTGATGGTTTGAATTTGCTGATTGGCGGCGGCCACCATTTGAGCGCATGAAAGGACCATCTGTTTTCTCCGAATCAGCAAAGGCCCATGTTGCCCACGCCAAAGTTTCAGCGCAACACGCAAATGGCAAAAAATGTTCTAAAATTCAATTCCGGCCTGTGCTTTTACCCCGCCGCGAAAGGGGTGTTTTATCTGGGTCATCTCGGTGACCAGATCAGCAATTTCAATCAGCTCATCCTTGGCGTTGCGCCCGGTGATAATCACATGGGTATCCTGTGGCTTGTTTTTGAGCACCTCAACCACCTCTGCAATATCAAGATAATCATAACGCAGGCAGATATTGAGTTCGTCCAGAAGAACCATTTTTTTAGTTTTATCGGCAATCATTTTTTTGGCTTCCTGCCATGCCGATTGCGCAGCGGCGATATCACGCGCCCTGTCTTGCGTGTCCCAGGTAAAACCCTCTCCCATTGCTTTTATGCTCACCTGTTGGGGGAATTTTTCCAGAACGTCGCGCTCCCCGGTGCCCCATTTTCCTTTAACGAACTGAACGATGCCAATGTTAAACCCGTGCCCGATGGCGCGGAAAACCATGCCGAATGCAGCGGTGGATTTACCCTTGCCCTTGCCGGTGTGGACGATTATCAGGCCGCGTTCTTGAGTTTTTGTTGCCAGAATCTTGTCGCGCGCGGCTTTCTTTTTGGCCATTTTCCGGGCGTGATAGGCGTTGCGTTCCGCCTCAGACATCAGGTCTGTTTTCTTGGGGCGACGTTCATTCATTTGTTAAACCCTTTTCATTCAAAAGTGCATGGGCCGAGTTGGTTTTT
>WFOP01000023.1 GCA_015487985.1 Hyphomicrobiales bacterium | reverse complement strand
GGGCGTGGGGGTGGATATCGCCATTGGCTTTGCCGCGGCGTTCGTTGTTGGCACACTGGTGGTGCGTCATCTGCTCAATTTTGTATCCCGGCACGGGTTTGGCCTTTTTGCCTGGTGGCGCATTCTGGTGGGTGGAGCCGGGCTGATCGCGCTTTGGGCCATGTAACGGGCATTTTGAAAGTAACAGGTTTTCAAAAGCCGGCACTGTTTTAGGTCAAAAATCTTTTGATGAGGACAGCCGGGGTTTTCTTTTTCTGGTGAGAGGATAGCTCTTGGTCCCTGTTTGCGCTAATTTTACGCCACACGCTCACCAGCAAACGCTCATCAAAGGACAAAACACATGAAACTTGATTCCATTGCCCTGCACCACGGGTACACATCGGAGGAAACCACAAAGGCTGCGGCAGTTCCCATTTATCAAACCACCTCTTACACCTTTGACGACACCCAGCACGGGGCCGACCTGTTTGACCTCAAGGTTGCCGGAAACATCTATACCCGCATCATGAACCCCACCAGCGCCGTTGTTGAACAGCGTCTGGCAGAAATGGAGGGGGGCATCGGGGGTCTTGCGGTCGCCTCGGGCATGTCGGCAATCAATTATGCCATTCAGACCATCACAGAAGCGGGCGAAAACATCGTTTCCACCTCCCAGCTATATGGGGGCACCTATAACCTGTTCAAGCACACCTATCCGCGACAGGGAATTGATGTGCGCATGGCCTCATTTGACGATTTTGACACTATCGAAGCCCATATTGATGACAGAACCCGCGCCATTTTCTGCGAAAGTATCGGCAACCCGGCGGGCAATATTGTTGATATTGAAAAACTGGCTGAAATTGCACATCGCCACGGGGTGCCCCTGATTGTGGACAATACGGTGGCCACCCCTTACCTGTGCCGCCCGTTTGAATTTGGCGCAGATATCGTTGTGCATTCCCTGACCAAATATATCGGGGGACACGGCACCTCCATTGGCGGCATTATCATTGACAGCGGCAAATTCGACTGGGTGAAAAACAAGGACCGGTTCAAGGTGATGAACGAGCCGGACCCCTCCTATCACGGGGTGGTTTATACCGAAGCGTTGGGGGAAGCTGCCTATATCGGGCGGGCGCGGGTCGTGCCTTTGCGCAATACCGGCGCCGCCCTTTCCCCGTTCAACGCGTTTTTGACCCTGCAGGGGCTTGAAACGCTGGGTCTTAGAATTGAGCGGCATTGCCAGAATGCCGAAAAAGTCGCGCAATGGCTTTCAAAGCACCCCAAGGTGAGCTGGGTGAATTATGCGGCGCTGGCGGACAGTCCCCACAATAAAACCGCCCAAAAAATTACCAAAGGCAAAGCCTCGGGCATTTTGAGTTTTGGCATCAAGGGGGGCGCGGCGTCCGGGGCGAAATTCATCGACGCCCTTGGCATGATCCTCAGGCTGGTAAATATCGGTGATGCAAAGTCCCTTGCCTGCCATCCCGCATCAACCACCCATCGTCAGCTCAACAAGCAGGAGCTTGAAGCGGCGGGGGTGCCTGAAGACCTGGTGCGCATTTCAGTTGGTATTGAAGATGTGGACGACATTATCGCCGATATCGAGCAGGCATTGGCAAAAGCCTGATGCCCTGCCCGATCTTAGCTGTCGTGCGGCAGCCAAACGGCTATTCAGCCGGGGCGCGTTCAAACTGGCCGTGCTTGCAAAAGCGCCACATATAGGTGGGCAAAATCGCATCCATGGTTTTTGGCTTGATGCCAAAAGCCATCAGGGTGCGTTTTTCCTTTATGGCATCCTCTGACACCACAATATCCAGGTTCATTTTTTCAACCATATCCAGAGTCAACCATGGGTTTGGCAAAATCTGCATGAACCTTGCCTTGAGCTTTGTCAGCCCTGTGGGGGCATTGATCAGGGGGTTGGTGCGCTGGCTCTCATGCAACACGCGTTGCATCAACTCTTTCATGGTTTCAACGTCAGCGCCGCCCAATTCATAAATTTTTGCCCCTTTTACATTGCCTTGTGCCGCACCGACAATGGCATCAGCCACATCCCCGACAAAAACCGGTTGCTGCTTTGAAGATGCACCAATAACCGGCAGGACGGGAAACATGCGCGCCCACGAACCAAACAGGTTGAAAAACCGATCATCGCTGCCAAAAATTGTCGCCGGACGCAAAATCACAGCTTTTGGAAATGCGGCGAAAACTTCTTTTTCGCCCAGTGCACGCGAAACCAGATCCGCACTTTCAGATTCTGTATCCGCGCCAATTTCTGACACATGCACCAGGGTCTGAACCCCTGCATTGGTGGCAGCTTTTGCCACGTTTGCGCTTCCCTTGGTGTGCACGGCTTCAAATTTTTGCTTGCCATGCTCATACCAGATGCCGGCAAGGTTTATGACAGTATCGGCTCCGGCCACTGCCCGGGCAACAGATTGGGCATTGCGCACATTCACCTGCAACGGGAGCACCTGACCAACTCCCCCCAAAGGCAGAAGATGGCCGGCAAGATCGGGGCGGCGCACACCAACGCGAATTCGATAGCCAAGGCGGGCCATTTTTTGCACTAATTGGGTGCCAACAAACCCGGAACCGCCAATTATTGTAACCAGTTTTTTCTGATTTGACAGGTTTTGGTCGGTGCTCATGTGAGTGTTCATGGGATGCTCCAAATGATGCGCAAATATTGATGCTAATCTGATAACGGCGCCGGGGTGGATTGTCGAGGGGACAAAGACGCACACATATTGGTTTTTTCAAAGGTTTTTGCATGCAGTTTGCCCCGGCAGTCAACAAGACAATTGACAAGCACTGCCTGCGCCCCTAGTGAACACAAACCAAATCTAAAACCTCATAAAGTGCCCTGGTGGCGGAATTGGTAGACGCGCTAGCTTCAGGTGCTAGTTTCTGTATGGAAGTGGAAGTTCGAGTCTTCTCCAGGGCACCAATATTCTATCTCGCGCCAATTCGCTTCGCTCGTGCTCCGATGGGGCGCCACACGAGTGGCAGCTCGCGTTGAAGCTCGCAGGTGTGTTCGAGGTTTTTCTGCCCCGCCGCACCATCTCTTACTTGTCGACGTCAGTCGCTACGCTCCCGTCCCCGACACCCCCGCCAATTATATATCTTGCGGCAACTCACAGCTTCGCATGAGCGGCTAAAAATTGGCCGGCGGCACTTATGCCGCCTGGGGGCATCCGGTTCGAAGTTTTTCCTGTTAGACGCGCCACGCATATAGCGTGATTTTTTTGCTCCCGCTGATTCTCCTGTCGCATCCCTTCGACAGAAGGGCTAACATGTTGGCCAGCTCGCGTTAAAGCTCGCGGCGGAAACGAAGGCTTCTCAGCCCCCAAGACCAGTATACTATTTCAGCAGGAGGGTTGAGCAAAGTGTATCTATTTCACGAATCTTGAGAGAATTCATCCATCAGTTTTTGCAAAACCAAATCCCGGGCCTTGATAAACGCACCCAGCGTATTCGGCCCCGCAGGATCCTCAATCGGCCAATGCAGCCGTTTGAATTTTCCGGACACAGCAGGACATACCTCTTCAGCACATAGTGTTATCACCAGATCCATTTTGGACAAATCAAACTGATATACCGATTTTGAGGTATATGAACTTATATCTATTCCGGCATCGCGCATTGCCTGCACCGCCAGCGGATTAACCTTTCCCGATGGTTCTGATCCTGCACTAAATGCATTTATTTTGCTGCCAAAATAATGTTTGGCCAAACCTTGTGCCATCTGGCTGCGGGCACTGTTGGCGACACAAAGAAAAAGCACGGTTTTCATGCATCTGGTTCCTTGTTTTCAAACCAGCGATATTTTAGCCAAAGGGCGACGCTGACCAGCGAAATCAATACCGGTACTTCAACCAGCGGGCCGATGACGGTCGCAAACGCAACTGGAGAAGCCAGACCAAAAGCGGCAATAGCAACCGCAATTGCCAGTTCAAAATTATTGCTGGCAGCAGTAAAAGCGATTGAGGTGGTGCGCTGGTAATCGACACCGATCCATTTGCCCATGGCAAAGCTGATCAGAAACATAACGACAAAATAAATTGCCAGCGGCACCGCGATGCGCAGTACATCCATGGGGAGATCCAGCACCATCCCGCCTTTGAGGCTGAACATGGCGACGATAGTAAACAGCAGGGCAATCAGGGTGATCGGGCTGATGCGCGGTTCAAACCGGGTTTTATACCACTGCGCCCCCTTGCGCTGAATAAGAATTTTTCTGGTCAGAAAACCAGCAAGAAAAGGAATGCCCAGATAAATTATTACTGATTGGGCAATCATACCAAAACTGACATCAATGATCTGTCCTTCAAGACCCAACATTTCAGGTAGAACGGCCATGAAAAACCACGCATAAACACTGAAAAACAGAATTTGGAAAACACTGTTAAAGGCGACCAGAGCTGCTGCATATTCCCGATTGCCACCAGCCAGTTGATTCCAGACAATAACCATGGCAATGCAACGGGCCAGCCCAATGAGGATTAAGCCGGTCATATAGGCGGGATAATCCGCCAAAAACGTAACGGCCAAAACAAACATCAATACAGGCCCGATCAGCCAGTTCTGCACCAGAGACAGCAGCAATACGCGTTTATCTTGAAAAACCTTTGGCAATTCGTCATAGCGCACTCTGGCCAGTGGTGGATACATCATCAAAACAAGACCAATGGCGATGGGAATATTGGTGGTGCCAACACTCAAACTTTCCAGCCAAACGGGAAAACCCGTGAACAGGCTACCCAGCGCAATACCCGACACCATCGCCAAAATAATCCATAACGTTAAATATCTGTCCAATAAGGGTAATCTCTCTTTTTTCATGACTCATGCCCCTTTTTATCTTTGATGATGATATGGCAAGGCATTTGCTCGCTGTCCTTGCAGCAATTTTCTGTGAGATATTTGAGAGTGCCCACCAGCGTGTCGTAATTGGCCGTATAAATACGGGCCCTGCCTTCGCGGCGACTGGATATCAGCCCGGCATGGCGCAATTTATCTAAATGAAATGACAATGTAGCGGCA
>WFOP01000022.1 GCA_015487985.1 Hyphomicrobiales bacterium | reverse complement strand
TGGTACTGTTTCAGGCGAGCGGCGTGTAAGTTTTCAACAAAAAGAGGTGTTGCAAAAGCAAGATTTCATTTGCGTTTTTGTCCCAGATAGGACTTAATCCTGCTGGGATTTAATCAAAGGGAGAGAATAATAATGAAAACCAAACATTTGTTGGGCATTCTGGCGGCAGCACTGTTGATGAGTGCAAGCGGCGCCTATGCTCAGGATGATTGCCCGCGGGGCACGCTTGATGAGCGCTATTGCGATGTGGACGGCGATCTGATTGCTGATACACCTACCGATCCGGCTGAACTGGTTGATCCGGATACACTGATTTTTGCCTATACGCCGGTTGAAGATCCTGCGGTTTATAAAGAAGTGTGGTCTGACTTTTTGGATTATATGGAAGAGGTGACCGGCAAGGACGTTTTGTTCTTCCCCGTACAGTCCAACGCGGCTCAGATTGAAGCCATGCGTTCAGGTCGTTTGCATATTGCCGGCTTCAATACCGGCTCCAACCCCCTGGCTGTAAACTGTGCCGGGTTCTCCCCGTTCACCATCATGGCCTCGCTTGATGGGAATTTTGGCTATGAGATGGAAATCCTGACCTATCCGGGTTCGGGTATTGAAAAAGTTGAAGATATTAAAGGGGGCGTTCTGGCCTTCACATCTCCAACATCCAACTCTGGTTTCAAGGCGCCTTCCGCCATTCTGGCAAGTGACTTTGACATGCTGCCGGATCGTGATTTTGAGCCGGCATTTTCGGGCAAGCATGACAACTCCATTCTGGGTGTTGCCAATAAAGATTATCCGGCGGCGTCAATTGCAAACTCTGTTTTGTCACGGATGATTTCACGCGGTGTTATTACCGAGGATGATGTGGTTTCAATTTATAAGTCACAGACGTTTCCGACAACAGGCTTTGGTACTGCCCATAATCTGACGCCGGAATTGCGTGCCAATATCGAAAAAGCATTCTTCACTTTCGAGTGGGAAGGCACTTCGTTGCAGGCCGAATTTGAGAAATCAAATGAAGGGCAATTCCTGCCGATGACCTACAAGGAATTCTGGGAAGTCATCCGCAAAATCGATACGGCAAACGGTGTTTCTTACGCCTGCGAATAAGGCTGATAACGAATAGAATACCCGCGCGCACTACCTTTGGCGCGTGGGTATTTTTGTATCAAATTTTTGGATATGGGTTGGGATCTAAAATATGCTGAAGCTGGAAAAGCTCACGAAAGTTTACAAAACGGGTGACAAGGCGTTGTCCGACGTTGATCTGGAAGTGCCTCAGGGGCAGGTGATTGCGTTGATCGGGCCTTCGGGGGCCGGAAAAAGTACGTTGATCCGTTGTATCAATCGACTGGTTGACCCCACCAGCGGCCGGGTCATTCTCAAGGGTGTGGATTTGACCGGGCTTGGAGCGCGCAGATTGCGGCGCGAGCGTCGGCGTATGGGGATGATTTTCCAGGAATATGCTTTGGTTGAGCGGCTGACGGTGATGGAAAATGTTTTGTCAGGCCGGCTGGGATATGTTGGCTTTTTGCGCAGTTTTTTCAGAAAATTTCCACAATCGGATATTGATGAGGCATTTCGCCTGCTTGACCGGGTTGGTCTGCTTCATATGGCGGACAAGCGGGCTGATGAATTGTCCGGAGGTCAACGCCAGCGGGTGGGTATCTGTCGGGCGCTTATTCAGGACCCGGCATTGTTGCTGGTGGATGAACCAACCGCGTCCCTTGATCCCAAGACCTCTCGCGAGATTATGCGGCTGATTGTTGAAATGTGCCGGGAGCGGGATCTGGCTGCAATTATTAACATTCACGACGTGAATCTGGCAAAAATGTTTGTTCAGCGCGTGGTGGGTCTGGAATCGGGCAGAATTATTTTTGATGGTGCGCCCGAGGAGCTGGTACCTGAGGTTCTTACCCAGATTTACGGGGAAGAAGACTGGGAAGCCACAATCGAAACCGTGGATGAAGATGATGATGAAGAGGCGGACGCATGAGTTCGGCACTTGAACTGAAACTGGGGACGCGCTGGAAAAAACCGCCGTTCATAACCGATGCGAAATTGCGTTGGGCGCTGTTGATTGGCAGCGTAATCTATCTGATTCTGGCCTTCGCCTCACTGGAGATTAACTGGGCGCGCGTTTATGAGGGGCTTGAAAGGGGCTGGCGGTTTATCATGGCATTTTCTCAGCCTGATTTTACCTCGCGCGCCAACGATATTCGCGAGGGTATGATTGAGAGTGTCATTATGACCGTTACCTCAACCATCGTGGGTATTGCGATTTCAATTCCGGTTGCGTTGGGGGCGGCACGAAATATCGCCCCGATGCCAATATATCTTGTATGTCGCTTTGTTATTTCTATTTCCCGGGCGCTGAATGAAATTATTGTTGCGATCCTTTTTGTGGCGATTTTCGGTTTCGGGCCCCTTGCCGGGTTTTTGACCCTGAGCTTTGCCACAATCGGATTTTTGGCAAAGCTGCTGGCTGAGGATATTGAGGATATGAACAAATCTCAAGCCGAGGCGATTCGGGCGACCGGCGCATCGTGGATGCAATGGATTAACTATGGTGTGCAGCCGCAGGTGATGCCACGTTTGATCGGTTTGTCGATTTACAGGCTGGATATCAACTTTCGTGAATCGGCGGTTCTTGGACTCGTTGGGGCGGGGGGAATTGGCGCAACGCTTAATACCGCCTTTGACCGGTATGAGTTTGGCACGGTGGCTGCAATTCTTATTATCATTATTGTCGTGGTTATGGCGCTTGAATACATATCGGGCCTTATTAGAGCGAGGATCAAATAATGCCCACATCAACAAAAGCAAATGGTGTTAAAGCCTGGCAGTTGCGGGACCGAAAGGGGCAATTGCTTAATTGGGCCATGTGGATGGGCACGGCCATAATATTTTATGTCTCATGGATGAAAATTTCAGATCAAACGACCTGGTTTTTTGTCTATGATGCCCCCCGCATTGCCGCTGATATCAGCAACAGGGCTTTCCCGCCCCGCTGGGAATATGTCCTGCAGTTGGGCAAACCGGTTTGGGATACCCTTAACATTGCGACCCTTGGAACAATATTTGCGCTGATTATGGCGGTTCCGGTTGCCTTTCTTGCTGCGCAAAATACGACGCCAAGCAAGATTTTTGTGCGTCCTCTGGCGTTGTTGATTATCGTGTCGACCCGTTCAGTGAATTCTTTGATCTGGGCGTTGTTGCTGGTTTCAATTGTGGGACCGGGGGTGTTTGCGGGGTTGATCGCCATTTCCATTCGCTCAATCGGGTTTTGTGCAAAATTGCTTTATGAGGCAATTGAAGAAATTGACGAAACGCAGGTTGAAGCTATCCGGGCCACCGGCGCCAGCGGGTGGCAGGTCATGGTTTATGGCATTGTGCCGCAAATCCTGCCTGCATTTGCCGGGATTGCGGTGTTCCGTTGGGATATCAATATACGTGAAAGTACGGTGCTGGGCCTTGTGGGGGCCGGGGGCATTGGTCTGCAATTGCAGTCTTCGCTCAACGTGCTTGCATGGCCGCAGGTTTCGCTGATTCTTCTGGTTATTCTGGTTGCTGTTGTGATTGGTGAATATGTTTCAGCCAAGGTGCGTGGCGCAATTATTTAGGGCAGTTTTCCGGGTAGCAATATGATTAAAGTTGATAGTGACTGGGCGTTCGCGCAATACGAGCGGGTGCGCCCGGTTTTGCCGCAGGCAAATTTTCCTTCCAGGTCTGTGCGTATTTCTCATATGAGCGAGATTGCAGATCAGTTTGATGTGTTTTTACTCGATGCTTTTGGCGTGCTCAATGTGGGGCAGGAAGTTATTTCGGGGGCTCCTGAGTGGGTTGGCGCATTGCAAAGCGCGGGAAAAAAAGTGCTGGTCGTGGCAAACGGGGCAACTTTCTCCCCCAGTGCGTCGTTGCAGAAATACAAAAATCTTGGGTTTGATTTTACGGCTGAAGATGTAATTGCGTCGCGCAATATTCTGGCGGATGCCCTTATTGGGCGTGAGGAAAAACTCTGGGGCGTGATGGCATCGAGGGGCGGTGCCATAAATGAATTGCCGGTTGAATGTTTTGAAATGGGGCAGGCGCCGGAGGATTTTGAACGAGCTGAAGGCTTTATCTTTCTTGGCTCCGGGGAGTGGACACTCACGCAGCAGGCAATGATTGTGGCGTCGCTGAAGGCACGACCACGGCCCGTATTCGTGGGAAATCCTGATATCGTTGCCCCGCGTGAGCATGGCCTCAGTCTTGAGCCGGGTTGGTTTGCCCATGAGATTGCGCGCAAAACTGAAGTTGTACCGCAGTTTTTTGGCAAACCCTTTGACAATATTTATCAGCGGGCACTCAAACAGGCGGGTAAAAGTGTTGTTCCCGAGCGGATTGTGATGGTGGGGGATACGCTTCACACAGATGTGTTGGGTGGGGCTGCAGCCGGGGTAAAAACGGTTTTAATGGCGGATTACGGGCTATTTGCCGGGCTGGATGTTGAGCCGTTTATTTCCGGCTCCGGGATCGTGCCGGACTATATTCTGTCTCAGATCAAATCCTGATCCACAATGGTTTGGGCAATTTCTTCAAGGGCCTGTTTGGCGGAGATGAAGTCGCGTCCCAGTATCGCACGCGCGCGGCTTGCGTCCACGGCTTTTGAATGACCAAGTTCCCCCAGTGAATTTCTGGCATCAGAATCAAAAATGGCATAAAGGCGCACGGCCCAATCGGGCAGTTCGAATTTGGGCAATTTGCCCGCATAGGCGGGGAAGCGGGCTTTCAGGATTTGCGCCATTTGCAGCATCGAAAGGGAGCTGCCGGCGGTCAGGAGCCTTTTTCCTTTTGCCTCAGGAGCGGTCATGGCCAGAACGTGCAGCGCCGCAACATCACGCACGTCAATGCAATGCAAACTGATTTTGGGCGCGGCGGGCAAAGAGCCGGTTAAAAAACGGATTACAAGGGCGCCGGAGGTGCCCGGATCCTTATTGAGCAGGGGGCCAAGAATAAACGAGGGATTGATTACGCTCAAGTCATCGCGCCGGTTGGCATTGTCAGCCAGTTCCCAGGCTTTGCGTTCGGCGAGGGTCTTGGAGCGGGAGTAGGCATTTGTTTCAATTTCAACGTCGGTCCAATCCTCTTGGGTGAAGGGCTTGGTGCGGGTTTTGGGATGGCCATAAAAAATTGCCGCCACTGAAGATGTCAGAACGATATGTTCAACCCTGGCCGCAAGGGCGGCGTTGATGGCGCGGGTGGTGCCATCCACTGCGGGGCGGATCAGCTCCATCTCATCATCGGGCATGGAGGTTACAAAGGGGGATGCTGTGTGTTGCAGATATTTCACCCCTTTCATGGCCTCATCCCATCCCGCATCGCTGAGCAAATCAAGGGCGACAAATTCAAGGTTCTTTATGTCAGCTCCATGGGCGCTCATGGTCTGGCGCACTTCCTCGGCACGATTGAGGTCGCGCAGGCTGCCGCGTACTTTATAGCCGGCCTGTAGAAGTTGCAGGGCGACATGGGACCCCAAAAATCCTGAAATTCCGGTGAGCAAGACAGTGTCGGCCATGATTTTTCCTTGAAATTGAACGAAATGTACGTTAATCGTTCAATTAGTATATTGTCAAGGGGTGCGAATAGTTTGGTCAAGGGTGTCAAGCCGATATCTGCAATTTCCAGCCGGAAGCCATCCGGTTCT
>WFOP01000021.1 GCA_015487985.1 Hyphomicrobiales bacterium | reverse complement strand
GGGCTCGGAGATGTGTATAAGAGACAGTTCGCGGACTGTTTGAACAGCGTCACGGCAAGGTGGCAGGGGCCAAAGTCGCTTTGCTTGCCTTTGGAAAACTTGGCAGCCGGCAGATGAATGTCTCATCCGACATTGATGTGATCCTGCTTTATGACGTGCCTCAAAATGTGGAACAGTCCGATGGTCGAAAGCCCCTTGATATTCCCCTCTATTTCACCCGCCTGACCCAGCGCCTGATTTCCGCGCTGTCCGCACAAACGGCACAAGGGGTGCTCTATGAACTTGATATGCGGCTTCGCCCCTCGGGGAATGCAGGCCCGCTGGCGACCTCCCTTGCCGCCTTTAGCAGATATCAGATGCAGAAAGCCTGGACATGGGAGCATCAGGCCCTGACCAGAGCGCGCGTGGTTTTCGCAGATGCCGGATTTGAAAATCCCATCAACGCCAATATCGAGCAGATTCTTGTCAGTCCCCGAAACAAAGAACAGACTGTTTCAGATATTGTGGACATGCGGGCGCGCTTGTTGCGCGAACGGCCTGCCCGCCATGATTTTGATTTCAAGCTGGTTGAAGGGGGATTGGTTGACCTTGAGTTTATCGCCCAGTCAGCGGTGCTTTTGTTTGGGGATACCGTCATTTCCTCCCGGCGAGACACCGCACAGATTTTGCGTTTGCTGCAAAAGGAAAACCTGCTGAGAAACGGCGAAGAACTTGGTGATATCTATGATCTGATGTCAGCGGTCGTGCAAATCACCAGCGCCTGTCTGGTTCATCCCTTTGCAGAGGAGGATTGGACCGGGGCCTTCAAATCCCTGTTGGCGCGTCTGACCAATTTCCCCGATTTTATTCGGCTGGAAAACGAGCTGGCGCAGATGAAAAGAACAGTGATCAAAGCACGAAAAATCTGGTTTTCAGAAAAAATCTAAAGCATGTCTCCCAAAAGTGGGTACCGGTTTTGGGATAAAAGACATGCGAAATAAAAGATAAGCATGTCTCCCAAAAGCATGTCCTCGGGCTTGACCCGTGGGTAGTACCGGTTTTGGGATAAAGGACATGGCGAAACAAAAGATAAGCATGTTTCGTGAATACGAATGAAGGCAAAATGCTTTAGGCTGCCTGATCCTGCTCCGGCTGCAATTGCGGCGCCAGGGGCAGGGAAACGGCGACCGTGGTGCCGATGGAGGGGGTACTCTCGATAACCAGTTCCCCCCCGCTCAGTTCAGCAACCGAGCGGGCAATGGCCAGCCCAAGGCCCATGCCGCGATATTCCTGCGCTTCAAGCGGATCCTTTTTGGAAAATGGCTGCAAAAGTTTACCAAGGCGGCTTTTGGGGATGCCAATCCCGGTGTCGGTGACCTCAAGCACAATTCCGTCATCAGCAACCCATGCCGCAAGGCGAATCTTCCCCCCCGCCGGGGTGAATTTGAAGGCATTGTCCAACAGGTTTTGCAACAGGCGCTCATATCCCATTCGGTCCCCGTAAAGCACAGCGGCGCAAAAACAGGTGACCTCCAAAGATACAGAACAACGTTTTGCCCGCCCTTCAAATCGTTTTTTTAGCCCCCCCAGCAAATCATCAACAAGAATTTCTTCGCTGGCCAGAATTCGCTGACCGTTTTCAAGTTGTGCCAGTTCAAGAACATCGCTGACGGAGTTGAGCAAACCTTCACCCGATTTTTTGATGTCCCGGACATAATCCAGATAGCGTTTGTCACCCAAGGGGCCAAAGGCCTGATGGCTGACCAGGTCGGCAAATCCGATAATATGATTGAGGGGGGTGCGAATATCGTGGTTGAGATGGGCCAGAAACGCCGCCTTGGATTTGCGGGCATCCTCTGCGCGGATTTGCGCTTCCTGATAGGCGCGCCGGAGTTCCTTTTTTTCCGCCTCAAGCTCTGCAATCTGTGCCTGCATGGCAGCAATTGCAGAATTTCGCCCGGTTGCCGGTTCAATTGCATCTGTGTGTCCCAAGGTGTTGGTTTTGGCCCCGGCCCGTTGATAAAGCACAAAAACCAGCGTGGCCGCCATCGACGTCAGGGCAATATTTCCCCACACGATTATATGGGTTGAAATCAGGTTGGGGGCCATAACCACCAGCACAATGCTGGAAAATCCAAACACTGTTGAAATGAAAAACCCAATGAATATCAACTTGTTAGAGAGGTGTGGGGTGAACCGGATTTGGCTGGAAGCCAAATTCTGATTTCCACCACCCGCATAGGGGTTTCCTCCCGCAAAGTCAGAATTTTCTGACACTCAGTAACTTCCTTGCCGCCCGTAATATCACCTTGGAACACAAAGTGATTTCCCATGAAGTTGAACTTTGAATCAGTACAGGGTCCCTTGTCTAGGGTGCTCATGGCAAGAAAATGGCGCTCAGAGAAAAAACATGAATCAGAAGAATCCCTTAGCCTCAAAAAAAAATTTTCACTCAGCAAGCGATCGGGTGAGAATATCCCTCAACTCATCCGAAATTTGCTTTTGCGTTAGCAAATCCTTCATAATTTCTTGCGCCTTGTGACGCCGATTCGTTTCCCATTTTCGCCACTGGCCAAACGCCCCCATAATATTTGCGGAGACGTGGGGATTGATGGGATCAATTTCTTTCGTCACCTTTGCTGCAAATTCAAATCCAGCCCCATCAGCCCGGGTGAACTGTGCCACATTGCCTCTGACAAAGCTGCCGATCAAAGCATAAATCCGGTTTGGATTTGTCCGGGCAAAGTCCTTGTCAGCATAAATTTCCCTCACGCGATCCAGGCAGTTCTTATCGGGCGCGCGCGCCATTAATCCCAGCCATTTGTCGCGCACCAGCGTATTTTGTCCAAAAGTGTCGTGGAAATGGGCCAGGTGTTTTTCGGCCCCTTCCCCCCAGCGCATGAG
>WFOP01000020.1 GCA_015487985.1 Hyphomicrobiales bacterium | reverse complement strand
CTTCAATTTCTGCTGCTAATTTTTTGTTAGTTAACATGGATTTCTCCTGATATCGCCTCTATGAACCGTTTTTCGGAAAACTTCGTTGAAGAAATTTCTGACCCCATACGGCCATTTACAAATGGAAATACCCGGTTCGATATATGTTCAATTTCCAACAAATCTGACGAGGCTATCAGAATGCCAACACCCGATTTAGCCAGATTATGTAAAAGATCGTATATTTCCTGCTTGGCGCCGATATCGACACCTTCAGTTGGCTCGATTAAAATCATGATTTTATAGCGGTCCATTGCGCCAAACAGCCACTTCCCCAGTGATACCTTTTGTTTATTTCCACCCGAAAGGTTTTGAATGAGCTGTTTATGACCCGATGTCTTGATATTCAGATCATCGATTATCCGCGCAATTTCCTTGCGCTCTTTTAATCGGCGCAGAACCCCTGTTCGCCCAAAACTTGAAAACTCAGGGTGAACCATAGAAAGGTTCTCAACAATATTCCCATCTATATTCAACGAATTTACAAGTCGATCATCCGGCACAAATGCAACACCTTGACTTTGCATTGCTCGAATTGAATTTGATTTCACCACCTCCCCATTCACCTTAATCTCACCCGATATGACGCCAACTCTGGTATAAATTGAGCGAGCAAAACCGAAGTGCCCAGCACCAGTCAAACCAATCAGACCAACGATTTCACCGGCATTTAACGTAAATGCATCAACGCTGATATTTCCCACACACCAATTGCTGACATCCAAAACTGGCTTGCCGACCATGGCTTTTACATCTGGTTTAATGCTTGTGCTTTCAGTGCTGCCGCTGCGTCTAAGCATAAAGTCAACCAACTGGCTCTCCTCCACATCGCAGGCATCAATGGTGGTCACGTGTTTTCCGTCGCGCAAAACCGTGATACGGTCTGAAAACTGTTTTATCTCAGATAAAAAATGGCTGATAAGAACAACCCCAACGCCACGCTCCGGCAAACTGCGGATAATGTCCCATAGCCGTGATTTTTCACTATGTTGAAGCGCTGCTGTTGGCTCATCAAGCACCACAAGATTAACATCGCCACGCAACGCCCGCACGATCTCTATAATTTTCTGGTCTGCTACCGCTAAATCCGCAACCGGTATCGACAAATTAATTTCAACCCCGGGAAACAGATTTTTCAGCAAGGACCGCGCCTGCTCAAACAGTTTTTTACGGCGCACAATGCCAAGCCTGGTAATCGGCTCTTCACCTAAAAGGATATTTTCGGCTCCAGTCAAGGAATCAACCAGGCTGCCCTCCTGACTCACAAGCGCAATTCCGTTCGACAATGCTTCTCGAGGAGATTGAAACTGAATGTCGCGACCGCCCAACTTTAGTGTGCCCAGGGTTGGAACCAGGTTTCCAGCCAGTACGTTCACAAACGTGGATTTTCCAGCGCCATTTTCGCCGATGAGACCATGCACTTCATCAAAACGAAATTCAGCACTAACATTGTCCAATGCTCGCGTACCGGGATAATCCACCACAATATTACTAAGACTGATCGCCACAATCAGTTTTCTCCAAATCCTAAGAGCGCGCAACAGCCCAATAACTTTAGCGCTGCATCGAAAATAAAAAGCGCAGTGACCGCAAATTACGCGGCCACTACTAGTGGATTTTACATGAAATCCTTGCAGTTTCTTGCTGTCACCAATGGCGCATCCATATAAACTGTTTTGGAAGGGATAACCTCTTCGGCTGCCTGTCCATCGACAACAATCGCAGTGATCCATTCTCCGACCTGCGCACCCATTTTTTCAAACGGCTGACTGACAGTTGCAAGCATTTGGCTGTTTTCCTTGCACACTTCCGCAACAGCCTGAGGGTGCCCATCAATGCCAGTTACAACCACATCCGTCAGACCTGCGGCCTTCAAGACATTGATCGCTGCCTGAGCAGGTTCATCCCAGGGCGCCCAAACTGCATCGATTGTATCACCATAACGCGCAACATAATCCTGCATGGTTGTTGTTGTGTCTTCAAAGAAAGAAGTGATGTCGATATTGTGCTCTGCCAAAACTTTAACATCCTGATACTCTCTCAGAACATCAACCATCACGTCTCCACGCTTGCGCGTTCCATGATGCTCGGCCATCCGCAGCAAGATAATATTGCCTTCGCCCCCAATAGAATCGAGCAAAAACGGCGAAATATCGGATGACATCGCCCAATTGTTTGTTGTGACGTCAACCTCGATACCATCCACATACCCACTATCGACCGAAAAAATAGGGATGCCAGCTTCGACAGCAGCTTCGATTGCAGCGCGCGAAGCACGAAGATCAGCCATGGTAATGATGATCGCATCAACACCACGCGCAACGGCGTCCTGAAGGTTAGAAGCAACCGCCTCACCTGAGCCCCCACTATCTAGAAAACTGACATTCCAGCTTGTCTCGGAATCAGCCATCCATGCTTCAAAGCCAGATTTTACACGTTGTTCGGATTGTGCCGCAGCGGTCGAATGGACCCACGCAACATCTAGGGCAAAAACAGAAGTTGCGCTCATAACAAATGTAACCGCAACGGCGGTCGCAAATTTGAATTTTTTCATTTTCTTCCTCCCAGGAAATTAAATTAATGCGACTAAAGTTTGTCGCCGGTGACAACGAGTTCCACGCTTAATCTCGTAAATTACATTTGTCAAGATAGAATACATTTGTAACTCGTATTGCATTTTCATTTAGCACTGAATAGAAACCCACCTATGGTCACACTAAACGAAACAGAATTAATGACGCACGCAGCCTGGCTTTATTATCAGGGCGGACTCAATCAAGAGGCAACAGCAACACACCTTGGACTAACTCGTGCGCGCGTAAACAAGCTGCTATCAAAGGCTCGAAGAGAGGGCCTGGTAAGCATAACCATCAATAGCCATGATGTAGGACAATTGCCCATCCAAGAGGCAATTCGACAAGAATTTCAGCTAGAATACTGCATCGTTACGCCGCCTTTATATCTTTCATCAAGGGATATGGAGGCAAGCGAAGTCTTGAAAAAATTTCCCATGCGTGCGGTGGGTTCTGCAGCTGCACTATACCTCAGGGATTTTCTTGCATCAAAACCCAATGCGATCATTGGTGTTGGATGGGGTAGAACCCTTTCCCAGATTACCCGCGGCATGGCCGGGGTACAGGCGCCCAATGCTAAATTCGTAAGCATGATGGGATCATTGACTGCCAATTCGGCATTCAACCCTTTTGAAGTGGTTCAGGGTTTCGCAAACGCTACAGGTGCAGAAGGATATTTTCTTTCGGTGCCATTCATCGCGGACACGCCTACAGACCGCAATGTATTGCTGTCACAGCGCGCTGTCGCCAAAGCCCTTGAACTCGCCCAAAATGCTGACTTGGCCCTCATTAGTGTCGGTGAACTGACAGAACGCTCTGTATTGCGTGAACAAGAAATGATTTCTTCGGAAAACTTGGCCTCATTAAGGGCAGCAGGGGCTGTAGGTGACACCAATGGGGTTTTCTTTGATAAAAACGGCAAGCCAATTAATCACCCGCTTAACAACAGAACCCTTGCCTCAAGTTTTGACGACTTGAAGAGGGCAAATACCATGTTACTCGTCGCAGGTCGTGAAAAAATTGAAGCCGCACATGCTTTTCTTCGTAATGGCACCGCAAATGGTGTTGTTTTAGATGGTGATACAGCGATTGAACTATATGCGAAAATTACTGTTCAAAAATGAGAGATATCTTATAATGGCGCCTGTGGTTTAAGCTTGGTTCCAGATACGCCTCCGGTGGTTGCAACATCCCTTTCCCCTTTAACTGCCGCCAGACCGAGCAAGAAATTCTCCAGCACCAACTGCCCCCGGCCAACTTCCTGGCCACTCATGTAAAGAGACGTGAGAAAAAGCGAACTGCATGAATTCAAAACAGATGGTGTGCTTAGACAGACAAAGGTGGAGCGCGCCAGAGAGCAAAGAGCGAGCCGCCACTCGTGTGGCGCCCCATCGGAGCATGAGCGAAGCGAATTGGCGCGAGATACAATATTGGTGCGGTCGAGAAGACTCGAACTTCCACGGGTTTTACCCCACAGCGACCTCAACGCTGCGCGTCTACCATTCCGCCACGACCGCACGCCAGGACGACAAATATGCAATTTTTGGAAACTGCGAAATAGCGTTTAGCAAAACCTTTGCCCCACCTCAAGCGGATAGTTCTGCAATTTCAGATTAAATCAGTCTGCCAGATTGGCGATCTTTTTGGTTACCTCAATCGACAGCCGGCCTTCTTCAATGCGAATTTCACCAACGGCAATATGTTTGTTGTTACCATAAATCTTCATTGGATCATCTTCATTTGAATCAAGTTCAATCACTGCCCCCCGCCCAAGCCGCAAAACATGGTGTATTGGCATCAGGGTGGAGCCCAGCTCAACCTTGATATCTACATCAATGGACTCAACAACACTCATCAGATCACTTTCATCAAAAACATTATAATGACCTTGGCCATGAATAGGGCTAATGTCCGTTCAGCAAACGCCAAATCAGTTTCTACAATGCGCAAATCATGGTTATTGAAAAGTTAATGCCCCCCGCCATCCCTGAAAAAAAAACCACTTTCCCACTAAAACGCACCGACGCGAGCACTGTTGAGTGGAAAATTCTGGATTTCCCCACCCCTTATGAAGAAACTTTGGAGAAAATGCGCACCACGGCGCGCCGAATCGCCAATGGCGAGGCCGGCGAACAGGTGTGGCTGGTGGAACATCCCCCCCTTTATACCTCGGGCACCTCGGCAAAACAGGCCGATCTGTTGGCCCCCAACAATTTTCCGGTTTACCCCGCAGGGCGCGGCGGCCAATTCACCTATCACGGCCCCGGCCAGCGGGTGGCCTATGTTATGCTGGACCTCAAACAACGCCGTCGCGATATCAGATGTTTCGTGCAACATCTCGAAGGCTGGATCATTGACACGCTGGCCGCTTTTAACATTGAAGCCGACCGACATGCGGGGCGCGTGGGAGTCTGGGTTCAACGCCCTGAACTTGGCATAAATCGCGCCGACAAAATCGCCGCCATCGGCGTGCGCGTATCCAGATGGGTCAGCTTCCACGGTATTTCCCTCAACATCTCCCCAGACCTCTCCCACTATTCAGGCATCGTGCCATGTGGCATCACCGATCAGGGGGTCACAAGTTTTGAAGATTTGGGGCACCTTGTGTCGATGGAAGAAGTCGACAGCACCCTCAAAACACAATTCGAACGCCGTTTCGGGCCAACAAAGTCAGTTTAGGCCTGCGCGAAACCAAAGGAACACCAATGCACCTGGCTCTCATCAATATCGCAAAAGCAAAATATCCGATGGATGATCCACGCATGTCCGGTTTCGTGAATAATCTGGATGCCGTCAACAAGGCCGCTGACCGCAGTCCCGGTTTTATCTGGCGATTGATTGATAATGTCGCAAATTCAACAGTCAGCATCAGAGCATTTGAAGACCCCGATATCATAACGAATATGGCCGTCTGGCGAGATTTGGAATCCCTTGAAAACTACACCTACCGCACCATTCATAAGCGGGTATTTGCCTCGCGCTATGACTGGTTTGGCAAATTGGATGGCCCGCACATGGCCCTGTGGTGGATAAATGAAGGGGAATTCCCCACTGTTGAAGAAGGTAAACACCGCCTGCAAATGATTGCGGATAAAGGCCCCTGTCCTGAGGCATTCACCTTTGGCATCCCGTTTTCCCCAACGGGCAAACCTGAGGCAAACGATTGACCTTTTCAGAAGGTGCGATATGACAGCGCCAACAGTTAAAAACCACGGATCAACAAAATGAATAAAGCGCCAAAAATCGGCCTTGTCAGTCTTGGATGCCCCAAGGCTCTCGTGGATTCAGAGAGAATTCTCACCACGCTGCGCGCTCAGGGCTATAGTTTTTCCCCCGATTATCAGGGTGCTGACATGGTGATTGTCAACACCTGCGGATTTATCGACAGCGCCAAGGCAGAAAGCCTTGAGGCAATTGGCGAAGCCATTTCCGAAAACGGCAAAGTGGTGGTCACCGGCTGCCTTGGTGTTGAAGAAGACCTGATCCGAAAAACCCATCCCAAAGTGCTCGCCGTATCCGGTCCCCATCAATATGAACAGGTGGTGGAAGCGGTACATGAAACCTTGCCCCCCCTGCACGACCCTTATGTGGATCTGGTGCCCCCCGAGGGCCTCAAACTCACCCCGCGCCATTATTCATATCTGAAAATTTCCGAAGGGTGTTCCAACCGTTGTTCCTTTTGCATCATCCCCTCCATTCGCGGCGATCTGGTGTCCCGCCCCATGGCCGGCGTGCTCTATGAAGCCGAACGGCTGGTGAAGTCGGGCAGCAAAGAGCTTCTGGTGATTTCTCAGGATACCAGCGCCTACGGGCAGGACATTAAATATGCCACTTCAAAATTTCGTGGCCGGGACGTGCGGGCAAAGTTTTATGATATGTGCGCAGAACTGGGGGAACTGGATGCATGGATACGCCTGCATTATGTCTACCCCTACCCCCATGTGGATGGGGCAATCGAACTGATGGCAGAGGGCAAAATCCTACCCTATCTGGATATTCCCTTTCAGCACGCCTCCCCCAAAGTTCTCAAATCCATGCGCCGCCCGGCCAATCAGGAAAAGACCCTTGATACCATACTAAACTGGCGCAAGACCTGCCCCGATCTGGCCATTCGCTCAACGTTCATCGTCGGCTTTCCCGGTGAAACAGAAGCAGACTTCAACCAGCTACTGGATTGGGTCAGCGAAGCGGGGATCGAGCGGGCCGGATGTTTCCCTTATGAGCCGGTGACAGGGGCAAAGGCAAACGAACTGGATGGTGCCGTGCCCGAGGAAATCAAACAGGAACGTTTTGAACGTCTGATGGAGCGCGCACAACACGTCTCCGCTGATCGCCTGAAACAAAAGGTCGGCAAAACCATAGAAGTGCTGGTGGATGACGTGGAAGAAGAGGAAAACCTTGCCATCGCCCGCTCCATCTGGGATGCCCCCGAAGTGGACGGCAACGTGATCATTGACCACGCCAGCGGGATTAAACCCGGCGATAAACTATCGGTAAAAGTCCATGATTCAGACGCCTACGATCTGTTTGCCATTCGAGAGGCCCCCCAATAATGCCAGATCATCGCGCCTATAATATTCCCGTTAAGGGCGGTGTGCTAAGCCTTGGGCCGGCCCCCCTGATAATGGGCATTCTCAACGTCACCCCCGATAGCTTTTCCGATGGTGGAAAATTTTCCTCACCCGAAGGTGCCTTGAAACAGGCCCGCGCCATGCTGGAACAGGGGGCAGACATTATCGATATTGGCGGACAAAGCACCCGCCCCGGCGCTGATGAAATAAGCACCGAAGAAGAACTAAGTCGGGTTATTCCCGTGATTGAGCGTTTGATTACCAGCGGCATAAAAGTACCCATTTCCATAGACACGTTCAAAGCAGAAGTTGCAGAACAGGCCATAAAAGCGGGGGCGCAAATCGTCAATGACGTGAGCGGCCTGCAGCGCGAGCCGGAAATTGCCCGCGTCGCCGCCCGGTTTGAAACGCCGCTGATCGCCATGCACTGGGATAAAAACCGCGATAAAGACAAAGACCTGATCGCTGAAATAAAACGGTTTTTTACAAAAACCATATCCATCGCCGACATGGCGGGGGTCAGCAAAAAAAGCCTTATTCTTGACCCCGGTTTTGGTTTCGCAAAAACCTTTTCTGAAAACTACCTTTTGCTCAACCGCATCGCAGAGCTGCATGAGCTTGGCTTTCCATTGCTGATCGGCACCTCGCGCAAGTCGATGTTAGGGAAGTTGCTCAATATCGAACCAAAAGAGCGGGTGGCCGCAACCGTTGCCACCTCCATTATTGCCTATCAAAGCGGCGCACATATCTTTAGGGTACATGATGTTGCGCCAAACCTGCAGGCGCTCAGGGTGGCAATGGCCACCTCTTATGGTGCGCGAGAAGCGGAGTGAATAAGATGGATATGGAAAAAGATGACGCGATTATCCTTAAGGGCCTCGCTTTTTACGGCTATCACGGGGTGATGCCCGAAGAGGGAAAAGTGGGCTGTCGGTTTTCCCTTGATGTCATATGCGGACTGGACCTGCGCGCGGCGGCCGCCAGCGACGATGTGGAAGAAACCATATCCTATGAATTGATATTTAATGTTGTACGCGACTCGTTTTCAGAACAGACATTCAAATTACTCGAGGCGCTGGCCCAACATATTGTGGATCGCCTGTTTGAGGCCTATCAGGACATTGACTGGGTGCAAATTCGCGTTGCCAAACCCGAAGCCCCCATCCCGGTGGTAACCGGGGAATTTGCCGTGCGGCTGACCCGCCAGCGCCCAAAATGAGCCACGCATGGTTAAGTCTGGGGGCCAATCTTGAAAAGCCCGTTGAACAGCTTGCAAATGCCACCCACCTGCTCAGCGCCAACCCCGCCATCAATGTTATTGTCCAATCAAAAGTGCTGAAAAACCCGGCCTGGGGGAAAACAGATCAACCCGATTTCCACAATATCGTGCTGGGGATTGAAACATCCCTCACCCCGCTAGAGCTGCTTGATACCTGCCAGTCCATCGAAAACAAAATGGGCCGCGTACGCAAAGAAAGATGGGGCCCTCGCCTGATCGACATTGATATTGTCGCCTATGAACGGATCAGGATGGATACAGAGCGCCTTACCCTGCCCCACCCCCATGCCCATGAACGTGAATTTGTTCTGAAACCCTTGAGCGAGATTTCACCCGAAACACAAAACTGGATTTTGGAGCAGGCAGCCAGCTAAAGTATCCGTTTTGATCAAGCGCTAATTTTGGACCATTTTCTGTTATCTCTCAACAGGGAGTTAGCGGTTATGATGATTTTGCGCATGATTGTGGTTATGGCCACTTTTGCGGGTTTTCCAGCCTCGGTCATTGTCTTGTACTTAGTTTCTATTTCTTCATTGAATCGTATGGCAACGAGAGCTGGCATGTATAGAGCCTGACGCAGGTTTGCTCTGCCGCCTCGAATGAAGCTTTTACCCTTCCATGTGCCGGACTGGCGTGCAACCGGTGCCAGGCCTGCAAGGGCGGCTGTCTGGCGTT
>WFOP01000019.1 GCA_015487985.1 Hyphomicrobiales bacterium | reverse complement strand
TAGTTGATTTTGCAATCTCAACACCAAACATTGCCTCAATAAACGCGTTATCTTGTTCAAAGAGCCACGCGAGATAGTTGGTATGGAATAGCTCTCGAGAACCTAGTGAAAAAGCAAATAGGGGAGAATTTTTCAGGTCCTCATAATAATTTGTTATCAAATAATTCCCTTTGAAATTGTTTTGTAAATTGGATTGCTCATCATCAACCCGGATAATTCTCCTGCCGCAATGAACTTATAGTAAGGTAATCCCCAATCAACAACGCCACCCCGCAGGAGGGCAGTGCCATGCGCCCTATTCGGCTGGGGCCGGGATTGTTGGTTTTTCTTGATAAAATGCGCCGGAAAAACTTCTTGCGCAGCTGGACCAATTCCATTGCACAAAATTAGCCGGACGTTGGCGGGCTTCCCCACCTGGAATAAAAGTCCAGACATTCAGCATTGGCCAGAGCGGTGGTGTTTTTAATCGGGCGGCCATGAATGGCATCGCGCACCGCCAGTTCGGAAATTTTGCCCGAACGGGTTCGGGGAATATCCGGGGCCGGTACAATCTGTGCGGGGACATGGCGCGGGCTGGCGCCGGTGCGGATATTGCTGCGAATGATGTTTTGCAGGTCCTGAGTCAGCTCAGCCCCCTCAACGAGGCGAACGAACAGAATAACCTGCTGGTCCCCCCCAATGTCTTTTGCCACCGCAATGGCTTCAAGAATTTGTGGGATTTTTTCCACCTGCCGGTAAATCTCAGCAGTGCCGATGCGCACACCGCCCGGATTAAGGGTCGTGTCGGAGCGCCCGTGAATGATAAAGCCGCCACCGGGGCATTTTTCAACAAAATCCCCTTGCGCCCACATGTTTTCAAAGCGCGAAAAATAGGCATTGTGATAAAGAGAGCCATCCTCATCGCCCCAAAACCCAACTGGCATTGAGGGATGGGGTGAGCGACAGACAAATTCACCCGGTTCTGTTTCCACAGGGTTTCCCCCCTCATCAAGCGCATCCAGATCCATGCCCAGCATGGCCCCCTGCAACTGCCCGCGCCGCACGGGCAGGGTGGGCACGCCGCCAACAAAACAGGCGCAAATGTCGGTTCCCCCCGATACCGAAGCAAGGTGAACATCGGATTTCCAATCCCGATAGATATAATCAAAGCTGGCCGGCAACAGGGTTGAGCCGGTGGAAAGGATAGATTTCAGGTGTTCAAAATTGTGGGTTCTGGCCGGCTTGATGTCAAATTTTGAACAGGCATCAATATATTTGGCAGAGGTGCCAAAAACGCTCACTTTATCCCGTTCGATTATGTCAGGCAGACGGGTTGGTTCAGGGTAAAAAACATTGCCGTCATAGGTGACCAGTGTGGCGCCAAGGGACAGGGCCGAGAGCTGCCAGTTCCACATCATCCAGCCGCAGGTGCTGAAATAAAACAGGCGGTCGCCGGGTTTGATGTCCACGCCCAGGGATTGTTCTTTTTTGTGCTGCAACAGCAAACCGCCGCCACTATGCACGATACATTTGGGCTTGCCGGTGGTGCCGGAGGAAAACAATATCACCATGGGCGTGTCAAAGGGGGCTAGGTGGAAGTCAATATCGGCGGGCGCGTAAGGGGCAAGGAAATCTGTGAAGGATGTTGCGGGTTTGGAAAATTCGTGTTCCCCGTTGAGTTCACCCAATATCACCACTTGTTCAACCGAAGGGGTTCGCGCAACCGCTTTTATGGTGTCAGTGATGGATATCTGTTTTTTGCCATAGCTGTATCCGGGCACCGCGACAAGGATTTTTGGCGCGATTTGTGCCAACCGATCGGTGGCTCCGGCGGCGCCGAAATCAGGTGAACATGAGGCCCAGATTGCCCCGATTGCAGCGCTGGCGAGATAGAATTGTGTGGCTTCAATATCATTGGTGACGATGGCGGCTATCCGGTCCCCCGGCTTCACCCCTGCCCCTTTGAGAGCCTGAACAATTCGCGACACCTCGTTGTGCAACTGAGCGCGAGAAATCTCACGACGTTGACCATCATTCAGATGGGCAATCATTGCCGGAGTGTCATCAGGATTTGCCAGCATGTTCTGGGCATAATTCAGCTTCGCGCCGGGAAAAAATCTTGCATCCCGAATGGTTTTTCCCGGCTCAAAGGCAACGGCACCCTTTTGCCCGATAATTTCGAGAAAATCCCAAAGTGCATGATAATACTGATTTGGCTGTTTTATGCTCCACTCCAGCAGGCCGGCATAATCCTCAGGCGCACAATGATGCAGCTCGGCAGTTGCCAGTGCAAACTGCCAAAGGGAAGAACTTTCCTTGCGCTCGGCGGAGGGTTCCCACAAAATTGTTTCGTCCACGATATTGCTCCTTTTTGCGCATCAGGGGAGGCTGTAACTTGTGCCCCTGCCAACAAAGTTTTGGCACTGAGGGGAAAAGGTTTCAATACAAAAATCCAAGGGGTGGAACAGGCGAGCGCTGCACGTCGGTTTTGTTGCTCTGATTTCTTGCGCTTCGCGGCGTTACGCAGGGCGTTCGCACCTAAAGTATCCGTTTTGATCAAGCGCTAATTTTGGACCATTTTCTGTTATCTCTCAACAGGGAGTTAGCGGTTATGATGATTTTGCGCATGATTGTGGTTATGGCCACTTTTGCGGGTTTTCCAGCCTCGGTCATTGTCTTGTACTTAGT
>WFOP01000018.1 GCA_015487985.1 Hyphomicrobiales bacterium | reverse complement strand
GAACTGCGTTCGTTTGCTTTTGTTGTCCAGCCAAACCGCAAGGCCAGCCTCAAAACCACCCGCGTCATCACAAGGCTCAGGATCAACGCACAAACAAACACCAGTCCGGGAAGCAGAATCTGTTCCAAAAATTGTGGCATAAAAACTTTTCAATCCCTCAACAAACCAACTGCAAAACTCTTAAGTGTCCCTTTGCCCCAGAGCAACATCTAAACCCTTTTCCCATACAATCAAAACCCGCGCGTTTACACAAAATTCAAACTGGCGCTTTCGCGCCCGGCAATGTTTGATTATAGTGGGGCAATGTTAGATTATTTCCGCACAACATTATTGCGACTTCCCCGCCCGGCGAAGCGCGCAATTCTGGTCGCCTTTGATTTTGTCATGCTCTCGTTTGCCGTTTGGGCGGCTTATTCATTGCGGCTGAACACCTTTGTTGTGCCCGACACAACCCAGTTTCTGGTGATGGTTCTGGCGCCCCTGACCGCCATTCCGGTATTTATCCGTCTGGGGCTTTATCGCTCGGTCATTCGCTATCTGCCCGATCGCGCTTTCTGGACCATTGCCAATGCGGTCCTGATTGCAACCCTGCTATGGGTGGGGGCGCTGTTTGCTCTTGAAATTTCGCGCATGGGCACCGTACCACGCTCATTGCCCCTCATTTATGGAATTCTGGCCATCTGGATCATTGGCGGCAGCAGATTTGTCGCAAAACATCTCCTGTGGACACCGGTCAAACAAAACTATTCGGGTCAGGTGCTGATTTATGGCGCGGGCGCAACCGGTGCGCAACTGGCCAACGCATTACACCAGCATGGCAACAAATATGTCGCTGGATTTCTCGATGACGACACCACCTTGCACGGGCGCGAAATTGCGGGCATTCGCGTTTATCCCCCCTCCCATATCGAGCGTCTGACCGACGCCATGGGCATCAAGGAGGTGATTTTGTCCATGCCGTCAATTTCCTCCACACAGCGGCAAAAAATCATTTCGCAGCTTTCCCGGCATGCCCTGAAAATCCGCGCACTCCCCCCCCTCACAGACCTTGCTTCAGGGCGCTACCTTATTTCGCAGGTGCGCGAAATTGACATCAACGACATTTTGGGGCGCTCCGCCATCCCTGCCGACCCCGACCTGTTGCAAAAGATGCTTGAAGAACGCTGCATTCTTGTGTCGGGTGCCGGCGGCTCCATTGGCTCGGAATTGTGCAAACTCATAATCAAGTGGAATCCACGCAAACTCATATTGCTCGAAGCAAATGAATTTGCCTTGTACCAGATAGAAAGAACCCTGAAAAAAAGCACCGATATTCCCATCGTGCCCGTTTTGGGTTCAGTGACCGACCCCGCCCTTGTTGCCCGAACCCTAAAGCACCATGCCGTGCAGGTGGTTTTCCATGCCGCCGCCCATAAACATGTTCCGCTGGTGGAGGCCAATGTGCTCGAAGGTGTGCGCAACAATACCTTTGGCACGCAAAATATCGCAAAGCTGTCTTTTGAGTTGGGGGTGGAGAATTTTGTACTGATCTCCACCGACAAAGCCGTTCGCCCCACCAACGTAATGGGGGCCACCAAACGCTGGGCGGAATTGATCGTGCGCTCCTTTGCAGATGAAGCGGCCGCCAAAGGAACCGGGCAAAAATTTTGTGCCGTTCGCTTCGGGAATGTTCTTGGCTCAAACGGGTCAGTGGTTCCCCTGTTCAAGGAACAGATTGCCCAGGGCGGACCGGTGACAATAACCGATGAAGACATGACCCGCTATTTCATGTCCATCCACGAAGCCGCCGAACTGATCGTTCAGGCCGGTGCGCTCTCGCAAGGGGGGGATATTTTCATTCTGGAGATGGGCGAGCCGGTACGCATTCGTGATCTGGCAGAAAACATGGTCCGCCTTGCCGGCCTTGATATTCAAAGCGAAAAAAATCCGGGCGGTGAAATCGCCATCTCGATTATTGGCAGGCGCCCGGGCGAAAAAACCCACGAAGAACTGTTCTACGATCCGGAAAGCGCCAAACCCACCCGCTTGCCCAAAATTTTGCGGGCCCGGCAAAACCAGACAATTTTAACAGACCTGCCCCTTGCCCTGTCACATCTGAATAATGCCGTTCAAAATGAAGACGAGCCGGAGGTCAGGAACATTCTTTTCAGAATAATTGAAGAAACCGACAATCTGAACACTGATAAAAACAAAGTTGTAACACTGGAAATTGTCGCCAAAAACGACACCGCCTGAAAAATACCCCCCCAAAGAACGACATCGCCCGAAGAACGACACCAACCAAAGCGCACAGAGCGCCGCCTCAACTTCCTGATCGCTCATATAAACCATGAGCAAAAGCGAATTGGCGCAAACTCAAAATGGTCCCCCTCGATAGAGAAAGATCAAACGCGCCAGCGAGCGAAGAGCGAGCCGCTGCCAGTGCAGCGCCCCATCGGAGCATGAGCGAAGCGAATTGGCGCGAGATATTTATTTGGCGGGGGTGTCGGGGACGGAAGCCTAGCGACCAACGGCGACAAAAGAAAAATGGTGCGGGCGGCGAGACTTGAACTCGCACGAAAGTTACCTTTCTCAGGATTTTAAGTCCTGTGTGTCTACCGATTCCACCACGCCCGCAAAAGCGTTTTTTAGCGAATATGCCGGCTGCGTCGCCCCAGCCGTCCCAATTATCGCCCCCTAGTCATCGCCCCCGTGGATCGGCGGGGCATAGGCCACTTCTAAATCCCAGGGGAAATAAATCCAAGTGTCTTGTGACACTTCAGTCACAAAAGTGTCCACAAGGTCCCGCGCCAGCGGTTTGGCATAAACCGTGGCAAAATGCGCATCGGGCAGCATATCGCGCACAACACGGCCAGTCGCCCCGGTATCCACCAGGTCATCCACGATCAAAACCCGGCCCTTGGCGTCTTTCACCGCATCGGAAATAGGTTTGAGGATTTCAATTTCCCCCTGGCTTTTATGGTCATAGGATTTAACAGAAACCGTTTCCACCAGCCGAATGTTCAACTCGCGCGCCACAATAGCCGCCGGCACCAGCCCGCCCCGGGTAATTGCCACCAGCGCCTCAAACGGTCCCTCCCCGTGCAACCGCCATGCCAGCGCGCGCGAATCGCGATGGAACTGATCCCATGTTACCGGAAATGATTTGCTCGCATCCATAGTTCAACCCCTCAGTTGTCTTGTTGCCCGATTTCAATTTTGTTGGCGGCATGTTCCGCATCGACTATTTTCTGCACCTTTTGGGTCGCTTCGTTCAATAAAGCAAGGTCCGTTCCGCGCAAAACAACCTCGGTATAAACAGGTTTTTTCCCCATTCGAGGATAAGAGCCTATTTTGATGCTTTCATACTGGTCCTGCACGTCCCCCAGCCC
>WFOP01000017.1 GCA_015487985.1 Hyphomicrobiales bacterium | reverse complement strand
TTTTGATTTTGAAAACAGCTCAGACCTCGCCCGCCAGCTGGCCAGCGCCGTGGCAAAGGATTTGATGGCCGACATTGAGCAAAGGGGCCGCGCCGCCCTTGCCGTATCGGGGGGCAGCACCCCAAAGATGTTTTTTCAGGCTTTGGCCGATATTGAACAGGTGGATTGGGAAAAAGTCATCATTACGCTGGTTGACGAGCGCTGGGTTGAGGCTTCCTCCATGCGTTCCAACGCCCGACTGGTGAAGGAAAATCTGATGCGGGGGCAGGTCGCCAGAGCCAGGTTTCTGCCATTATATTCAGGGGGGAAGGAGCCGGACAAGAAGGCTGTTGCCAAAACCAATGCCCTTCTTGATGCTCAGTTGCCCCTGCCCTTCAGCGCGGTTATTCTGGGCATGGGAAATGATGGGCATACGGCTTCCTTTTTCCCGGATGCAGACACGTTGGACAAAGCGCTGAGCGAAGCGGGGCCGGCTTTGGCCATTCGTGCCCCCGGCGCGGGGGAAGCCAGAATTACCCTGACTTTGCCAACATTATTACAAACCAGAAGCCTTTATTTGCATATCCAGGGGGCGCAAAAACATCAGACGCTGGAAAGGGCGCTGGGGGGAGAAAAAATTGAGCAGATGCCCGTGCGCGCCGTTTTGTTCCAGAAGCAAAAACCACTTCTTGCCTATTGGTGCCCATAGCGCCATTGGCGCATTGTTTTGAGCTGGAAAGTTAAAACCATGAAAACCAGAAGCTGCATTAGCGCGGTCACAAACACCATTATCGCCAGAAGTCGGGCAACCCGGGCATCCTATCTGGCGCAAATGGAAAAGCAGATGCGTCAGGGCGTGCAGCGCGGGGCGCTCAGTTGTGGAAATCTCGCCCATGGATTTGCCGCCTGCAATCCCTCCGACAAGGCAATGCTGGCAGGAGATCGCGCACCAAATCTGGCGATAATAACTTCCTATAATGATATGCTTTCCGCCCACCAGCCCTATGGTTCCTATCCTGAAATCATAAAGCAGGCGGCCCGTTCAGTTGGCGCCACCGCCCAGGTTGCGGGGGGCGTGCCTGCCATGTGCGATGGCGTGACGCAGGGGCAGGAGGGCATGGACCTGTCCTTATTTTCCCGTGATGTGATCGCCATGGCAACCGCCATCGCCCTGTCCCACAATATGTTCGATGCGGGGGTTTATCTTGGAATCTGCGACAAAATTGTGCCCGGCATGTTGATCGGCGCACTTTCATTCGGGCATTTGCCGGCGGTATTCATACCCGCCGGGCCCATGGCTTCAGGTTTGCCAAATGATGAAAAAGCACGGGTGCGTCAATTGTTTATGGAGGGCAAAATAGGTCGGGTTGAGCTTTTGGAGGCAGAAGCCAAATCCTACCATTCGCCAGGCACCTGCACATTTTATGGTACCGCCAATTCCAACCAGATGCTGATGGAAATCATGGGCCTGCAATTGCCCGGCTCCAGTTTTGTCGCCCCCGGCACCCCCTTGCGCGATGCGCTCACTGAAAAGGCGGCAACACAGGCCCTGGCCTTGAGTGCCAATTCAGATGCCTACAGCCCCCTTGGTGAGATCGTAACCGAAAAATCCATCATCAATGCACTGGTTGGCCTGTTGGCAACCGGTGGTTCCACCAATCACACCTTGCATCTGATTGCCATTGCAGCGGCGGCAGGGATTAAAATCACTTGGGATGACATGTCAGAACTGTCCCGATGCGTGCCCCTGCTGACCCGCATTTATCCCAATGGTGTTGCCGACGTGAACCATTTCCATGCGGCGGGGGGGATGGGTTTTTTGATAAAGGAATTGCTTGCGGGCCAATATTTGCACCCCGATGTCAAGACCATCACCGGGAAGGACCTGTCCGCTTATGCGGTTGAAACCAGATTGATTAAGGACGAACTCACCTTCCTTCCCGCGCCGGAAAAATCGGCACTGCCCAAGGTTCTCACAGATATCAAAAATCCCTTTTCCCCCAATGGCGGCTTGAGGGTCTTAAACGGCAATTTGGGGAAATCCGTTATCAAGATTTCAGCAGTAAAGCCTGAACACCGGATTGTGGAAGCGCCAGCGCGGGTTTTTCATACGCAGGTTCAGCTTATGGAGGCATTCAAAAACGGCGAATTGCAGGGGGATTTGATCGCAGTGGTGCGCTTTTGTGGTCCCAAGGCAATCGGCATGCCAGAACTGCACAAACTGACCCCGCTTTTGGGCATATTGCAGGATCGGGGCGCAAAAGTTGCGCTGGTTACCGATGGGCGCATGTCCGGGGCATCGGGCAAAGTACCCGCAGCCATTCATGTTACCCCCGAGGCGGTTGACG
>WFOP01000016.1 GCA_015487985.1 Hyphomicrobiales bacterium | reverse complement strand
GGGTAGAACATTCGTAACTGATTGCGTCAAATTCTATGCCTTTGATTATGGGAATACCCTCTTCGTTCCTGTAAGGATGAACCGAATGGCCGACCCGAAACCAAATAGAGCTGCGCCAAATGCAAAACCAAGAATGAGAATAAAGACAGGGTCGTCAGCTGTCATAAACGCGGAGAACCCGGGCACCACAATTACGAATAGGGCAAATATGACGCCCAACCAGTAAACAACCATACCGAACCTTTTCGTCACTCAACAATCTCCGCCGTCTCCACAACCGCGTGCATCAGGACTTCGGCTCCCGCCGTGGCCCATTCGGGCGAAATTTCCTCAGCCTCGTTGTGGCTTAGCCCATCGACACACGGGCACATGACCATCGCCGTTGGTGCAACCCTGTTGATCCAGCAGGCGTCATGTCCGGCGCCTGAAATCAGGTTGCGGTGGGAATATCCCAGCCGTTCTGCCGCATTGCGCACAGCGGAAACGCATTTTTCATCAAAGGCCACGGGGTCGAACCCGCCGACCGTTTCAAATTCAACCTCCAGCCCCATTTCGTCGCAAATCTTTTTTGCGCCGGTCTTTAGCTGGTTTTCCATATCTTTAATGGTGGCCAGATCAGGGGAGCGGAAATCCACCGTGAATACCACTTTGCCGGGAATAACGTTGCGCGAATTGGGGAATACATCAATATGGCCAGCGGCCCCCACCGCGTCAGGCTTGTGGCTCCAGGCGATGTCATCCACCAGTTGCAGGATTTTGGCCATGCCAAGCCCGGCATTTTTGCGCATGGGCATGGGGGTGGAACCGGTATGGCTGTCCTTGCCGGTCACCGTCACCTCAGTCCAGCTCAGGCCCTGCCCATGGGTCACAACCCCGATTTGCTTGCCTTCAGCTTCAAGAATTGGCCCCTGCTCGATATGCAGCTCAAACATGGCGTGCATTTTGCGCGCGCCCACTTTTTCCTCGCCCTTCCAGCCAATGCGCTCCAGTTCATCGCCGAACTTTTTGCCCGCGGCATCTTGTCGTGCATAGGCCCAATCCAGCGTGTGCATATTTGCAAAAACCCCCGAGGCCAGCATAGCGGGGGCAAACCGTGTGCCCTCCTCATTGGTCCAGTTGGTGATCACAATGGGGTGTTTGGTTTTAATGTTCAGGTCATTGAGGGTGCGCACCAGCTCAAGGCCCGCCAAAACCCCCAACACCCCGTCATATTTGCCCCCCGTGGGCTGGGTATCCAGATGAGACCCCACATAGACGGGCAACGCATCGGGGTCTGTGCCTTCGCGGCGCATGAACATATTGCCCATTTCATCCACACCCATGCTCATGCCCGCCTCTTCGCACCAGCGCTGAAACAGTTTGCGGCCCTCGGCGTCTTCATCGGTCAGCGTCTGGCGATTATTGCCCCCGGCAATACCCGGGCCTATTTTGGCCATCTCCATCAATGAGTCCCATAGACGGGCACCGTCAATTTTCAGGTTTGCACCGGGTTTTGAGGTGGGTGTTGCCATGATAAATGTCCTTTCATTACGCGGGGAAAGTAAACACTGCGCCCTCTTTGAGCCCGGTGGGCCAGCGCGCTGTTACGGTTTTCAGGCGGGTATAAAATTGCACGGCTTCGGGTCCATAAATGCCTGAACTGCCAAAGGCGCTGCGTTTCCAGCCACCAAAGGAATGATAGGCCACCGGCACAGGGATTGGCACATTGATGCCCACCATGCCCACTTCGATTTTATCGGCAAAATCGCGGGCGGCATCACCATCGCGGGTAAAGATTGCGGTGCCGTTGGCGTATTCATGGCCGTGGATCAGGTCCACCGCTTCTTCAAATGAGTTTTTGCGCACCACCGACACGACGGGGCCAAAAATCTCATCACGATAGATGCTCATATCTTCGGTCACATTATCAAACAGGGTGCCGCCGACAAAATAGCCCCCCTCATAGCCCTGCAACGAAAAGCCACGACCATCCACCACCAGATCAGCGCCAGCGGCAACACCTTCGTCGATATAGTCCAAAACCTTTTCCTGATGGGCCTTGGTGATAACCGGGCCAAGTTCGGTGGTTTCATCCGTTGCCGGACCGATTTTAAGGGATTCCACTTTGGGTTTGAGCGCTGCCACCAGCCTGTCGGCGGTTTCTTCGCCAATGGGCACCGCCACCGAAATGGCCATGCAGCGTTCGCCCGCCGCCCCATACCCTGCGCCAATGAGCGCATTGGCGGCCTGATCCATATCGGCATCAGGCATAATGATCATGTGGTTTTTTGCGCCCCCCAGTGCCTGCACGCGTTTGCCTGCTGCCGAGCCACGCGTATAGACATATTGGGCAATGGGGGTGGAGCCAACAAAGCTCACCGCCTTGATATCGGGGTGATCCAGAATGCAGTCCACGGCGGATTTGTCCCCATGCACAATGTTAAAAATCCCATCGGGCAGGCCCGCCTGTTTGAACAATTCCCACGCCAGCATCGAGGCGGAAGGGTCACGCTCGGAGGGTTTCAGAACAAAGGCATTTCCCGCAGCAATCGCCATGGGATACATCCACATGGGCACCATGGCGGGGAAGTTAAACGGGGTAATCCCGGCAACTACCCCAAGCGGATGCCGGGAGGCATAGCTGTCAATTGCCGGGCCAACATTGCGCGAATATTCCCCCTTGAGCATTTGGGGAATACCACAGGCATATTCCACAACCTCAATACCCCGGGCACATTCTCCCAGGGCATCCTCGTGGGTTTTGCCCTGCTCACGGGAAATCTCCCGGGCCAACTTCTCTGTATTCGCGTTGAGCAAATCAAGAAACCTGAACATGATGCGGGCGCGTTTTGCCGGGGGTTCATCCCCCCATGCAACTTGAGCTTCTTTAGCATTGGCCACCGCCTGATTGACTTCAGCATCTGAAGAAAGCGGCACCTCGCCAATCTGCTCACCCGTTGCGGGGTTATAAATCTCAGACATACGGTCCGAGCTTGAGGAAACCAGTTTCCCGTCAATTGCGTTTTGTAATTTATACATATCAGTCAACCTTGTTCAGTGCGGCACGAATGCCATCAACAATTTCATCAATCTGGGATTTTGAAACAATCAGGGGCGGCGACAGGGCAATTATGTCGCCGGTGGTGCGGATCAGCAACCCATCTTCAAATGCCTGCCGGAAGGCGGCAAAGGCCCGTTTTGTCGGCTCCCCGGCAATGGGTTCCAGTTCCACCGCGCCGATCAAGCCGATATTGCGAATATCAATCACATAGGGCGCGTCTTTCAGCGAATGTAACGCCTCTTGCCAATAGGGGGCCAATTCGCTGGCGCGGGTCAGCAATCCTTCTTCCTTATAGGTGGCCAACGTACCAAGCGCAGCAGCGGCGGCCATGGGGTTGCCCGAATAGGTATAGCCATGCATGAACTCAATCATATGTTCGGGGCCGTTCATAAAGGCATCGTGGATTTCATTTTTGACAAACACCGCCCCCATGGGAATGACCCCGTTGGTCAGGCCTTTTGCGGTGACCATGATATCAGGGACAATGCCATAAAAATCGGCGGCGAACGGGGTGCCAAGGCGACCAAATCCTGTGATGACCTCGTCAAAAATCAGCAAAATGCCATGTTTTGTGCAAATATCGCGCAGCTTTTGCAGATAGCCTTTGGGGGGAATGAGAACCCCGGTTGACCCGGCCACCGGCTCCACAATTACCGCCGCAATGGTGGAGGCGTCATGCAAGCCGACAATGCGTTCCAGCTCGTCTGCCAGTTCTGCACCGTGTTCGGGCGCACCCTTGGAAAAAGCATTTTTTTCAATCAGATGTGTATGGGGCAAATGGTCAACACCGGTCAGCAAAGTGCCGAACATTTTGCGGTTTGGCACAATGCCGCCAACCGAAATACCGCCAAAATTTACCCCGTGATAGCCCCGTTCACGCCCGATCAGGCGGAAGCGCGAACCATCCCCCTTGGCGCGATGATAGGCCAGCGCAATCTTAAGGGCCGTCTCCACGCTCTCAGAGCCTGAATTTGTATAAAACACATGATCCATGCCCTTTGGCGACAGGTCCACCAACCTGTTTGCCAGCTCAAATGCCTTGGGATGACCGATTTGAAACGCGGGGGCATAATCAAGTTCTGCGGCCTGTTTCTGGATAGCTTCAGTGATTTTAGGGCGGCAATGTCCCGCATTTACGCACCACAATCCTGAAGTGGCATCCAATACCTGACGCCCATCAGAAGAGGTATAGTGCATTTCTGAAGCGGAAACGAACATGCGGGGATTTTTTTTGAACTGCCGGTTGGCAGAAAAAGGCATCCAGAACGCCGCCAGATCATTGGGGGTTACATTATTTGAACTCATCGCTTTTTCTCCAGAAAAAGGGCCGCAGAAAGATTATCAGTCGTGATAAAGTTGGTTGTTTGCGAAATATGTGTTACTCAAAAATTTGACCAATTGATAAAATATTATCACTCCTATTTGGCCGCGCAAGTAAAATGTGTTGCATGTTGCATCAAAGGGACACAAAATTAGCCTTCAACTGCACTAATCTGGTTTTGATATGCCGCTGAGCAAGACACATTCAAAAAACGGCCGCACGAATAAAGGCCGGGAATCGCGCATCCAGCGGGAGAAGCGCGAACTCATTCTTGGTGCGGCGCTTGAAGTATTTGCCGCCCACGGTTTTCGCGGGTCCACCATTGACCAGATTGCCGATGCGGCGGGCATGAGCAAACCCAACCTGCTGTATTATTTTGCCAGAAAAGAAGACATTCACCAGTCCCTGATCGAGCGGCTGATGGACACCTGGCTTGATCCGCTCAAGGCCATTGATGCCAACGGCGATCCGATGGCTGAAATCTGCGCCTATATCAAACGCAAGCTGGAAATCAGCCGGGATTTTCCCAAGGAAAGCCGCCTGTTTGCCAATGAAATTCTGCAAGGGGCGCCCCGGATCATTTCCATGATCGAGGGGGAACTTAAAACTCTGGTGGATGAAAAAGCCAATGTTATTCAGGGCTGGATGGACGCGGGAAAACTCAACCCGTGCGACCCCCATCATCTGCTGTTTTCTATCTGGGCCACCACCCAGCATTATGCAGATTTTGATGTGCAGGTGCGCGCGGTTCTGGCCCGGGACGCACAAGGGGACACCCACTTTGAAGGGGCGGCGACTTTCCTTGAAAACCTGTTCTGCAAGGGACTGGCGCCCCGGAATTGATTGCTTCGTCGCCAACGCTTCCTGAGCCGGCAATGTGGACCTTTGATCAAATATCTTTGCTGCCCGAACGACCGCTTTGGATTTGCGCCAATGACCATTTAGTTCACAATTTCTATCTTCACTAAACGATTGGGCGGGTCTATGGTCGCCAGTATGGAACCAATTGCATTGGCAATATTCGCCTTCGCCCTCATTCTTAATGCTGGGGCACCCGGCCCTTCAATCGCAGCTCTTGTTTCGCGGGTCATCTCACGCGGATGGACAGATGTAACTCCGTTTGTCGCAGCGATGTGGATAGGTGAAGTTATCTGGCTTACTCTTGCCATGACAGGACTGTCGGCGCTGGCAGAGACGTTCCAAACCGCCTTCGTTATTCTGAAATTTGCAGGCGTCGCCTATCTCTTTTGGCTGGCATATCGGATATGGACCCAACCTGTTTCAACCGAGGGCGAACCACTGCCTGACACCCGTTCGGGTTGGTCCATGTTTGCCGCAGGGATGGCGCTGACGCTCGAAAACCCGAAAATCATGGTTTTCTACCTCGCTCTTTTGCCAACCCTTATTGACCTGTCTTCGGCAACGGTCTCGCTCTGGGCGTTGGTCGCATTGGTCACGATTGGAAGTCTCGCATTGGTAGATTTCGCTTGGATCGCTGCCGCTCACCACGCACGGCGTTTTCTCAAAACCCCGCGTGCGGTACAGGTCGCTAATCGCATCGGGGCTACGTCACTCGGCGGAGCTGCCATAGTTATCGCATCGCGGTAGGGCAAACTTCTGGAAACTTGACCCATTGAATAGGGCCGTTGTACGATTCAGACTAAACAATATACGAGGTGAAGCTATGTCAGCAGCGCAAGGGGGATGCCTATGCGGCGGAATTCGGTATGAGGTCTCGAACCAACCCGCTAAGGTAACGATGTGTCATTGCAAGTTCTGCCAGAGAGCTACCGGCGGAGCGTATATGGTCCAACCAGCCTTTGACGCTTCTGACTTTACGCTAATTGCAGGTAGCCCAAAGATATACACCCACGTCTCCAAGGGCAGTGGCAAAAAGATTTACATCAATTTCTGCAACAACTGTGGCACCAAGCTGTTTCAGACATTTGAGCGCTTTGAGGGGGCGGTTGGCATATACAGGGGAACACTTGATGATCCAAACTGGCTCGAAGTGACCCCCGATAATTCCAAGCACATCTTCCTAGGCATTGCACAGAGCGAAACGCTCATTCCGGCGCATACCCCTGTTTTCATAGAACACGCCATGCAGAATGACGGAACACCAACTGCGCCGACCGTTTTCGACGCACCACAGAAAATTGGGGACTTGTAGCAAGAACTCCAAATCCGCTTCGACCAAGTTTGCGGCCCACCAATGGTCTCATAGGTCCGCTTGATCGTCATGACCGACATTGGCCCATCGTGCAGCATTCGGTAAAGAAGGACTCGAACAGACCTGAATTAGTCGCAAAGCCAACGATATATAAAGCTAAATTACAATGTCGCCCAGCAATTTACGACAAGCGCAGCCTGAAGATCGCATATACCAGCAATAACCCACAGCATGCCGCCGCCAGAAAAAAGGGTGCGCGCAGGGCTGTTTCGCGGCCCATTTCATTTTCAAGCAGCGAAACAACAAACCCTCCGGCAAGCGCGCCTAGAGGCATCGAGCCCCAGCCAAAAAAGCGATAGATGGAATTTACCCGGCCCAACAATCGGGGCGGGATGCGCCGTTGCCGCCAGGACACGGTTATGACATTCCACAACATTGCGGCGGCCATAACGGCGAACAGTGCAAATGCCATCATCAGGCCACTGCCGCTCAGCCCGATAATGCCATATCCGGCTGCCCAAACGCCGATTGATAAAAACAGGCACTTTTGTATGCCAATCGCTTTGGTCATGCGCGGCGCCAGCAAACTGCCGGTGATGGCACCCAGCGCCGCAACCGAAAGCACCATGCCATATCCCACGGACGACAACCCCAATACCTGTTGCGCAAAAAGCACCTGCACGGTTATCGTGGCCGTCGCCAGAAAATTGGCCACCCCCAAAACCACCGCCAGCCGCAACAGCATTTTATCGCTTCGCATAAAGGCGATGCCCTCAATGAACGCCTTAAAAAAACCGGCCTGAACCCGCATCTGCGGCGACAGGGTGATTAGCCAGACCAGACCCGCCGCCAGCACCAGCATTGCCACATCCAGCCCGAAGGGAAACCCGATGCCCACCGCAATAAGCACCCCGGCCAACGGGGGACCGATGAACTGGCCCGTCAGCTGTTCAACACTCCATAATTGCCCGTTTGCCGTTTCAAGATCATCATGTTCAACAATGGAAGGCAGGATTGTTTGAGCCGCATTATCCCGCAATACTTCGGCGGACCCCAGCAAAAATGCCAGCCCCGCCAATACCCAGATTGCTCCGGGGGCCGGCTCGTTCAGCGCCAATATGAGAATGGCCGATACGATCCCCGCACGAAGCAGGTCAGCGCTTGCAATGAGCTTGCGTTTATCGGTGCGATCGATAACCACACCCGCAGGAAGTGCGAACAACAGCCAGGGAAACCGACCCGCCGCCGCCACCGCGCCAATGGCCACCGGGTCCTGAGTTAAAAGCGTTGCAAGCCATGGCAGCGCCAACAGAATAAGACCATCGCCAAGGTTGGTCAGCGCACCGGCGGTAAACAGAAGGCGATAGTTCCGGTTGCGCAAAAACAGGGCTGTGGCCATGGTGAAATTTCCTTGTTCCTCCCCGGCAAAGAACCGGTTATGTCAACATTATCGTTAGAGCTGAAGTTTTGTCCATGCGCGTTAATCGCTGGGGTTGATAAGCATACGCTGCTTGGGCCGTTCAAACGATTTGCCAATAAAACCGGCTCCCTCTCTTGCCGGTATCTTTAATCGGGGCAAAATTCCCCAGTCAGCTTTTGTGCACGGGCATTTCAACGTCATTGCGAGCCCCCAAAAGGGGCGCGGCAATCCAGATTCTTGAGCTTTACCCATATGTCACTGGATTGCTTCGTCGCTTCGCTTCTCGCAATGACGGCACGGGGTATAATTTGCAAAAATACAGACGTATGAACAGTGGTTGGCGAAACGATTATTCATGAAACCAAAGTGAGCACATAAGCAACCTTTTTGTTATGCTTATTTCTCTCAAATGCGCACAACAAATCACTCTCTACGAACTTTCCGAATGAAATAGTATTATTGACGCCATTGCAGAAGTGGGTAATATTTTCTGAGCGCAATTTAGCGCCCCATTGTTAAGGAGATTTCAAAAATGGAGATGTCTAGTTGAATTTGGAAATGACCGCGATAGTGTTATCAATCCCGGGAATCTTGGTTTCGATTGCCGAACTTTTAGAGGTAATTTCAAGAATGACTTAGGGAGATAACGCGGTTGTGTAATTCAAACCTTTGGGAGCCACTGCTTGAAAAAGCAGTGGCTGTTTTTTACCGCACCGCTCTTTCCACACTCCTTTCAACGGCAATCCAGATTCTTGAGCTTTACCCATATGTCACTGGATTGCTTCGTCGCTTCGCTTCTCGCAATGACGGCACGGGGTGGAAATTGCAAAAATACAGACGTATGAACGGTAGTGGCTAACTCGCCCCCGGATTATTGGGATGTGTTGTCCAGTTGGCATAGTCCTTTTGAACCACTTTGCCCGTGCGCTCATCAATGACCCCTGCCTCTAGCGGGTTCATGGTGATGCAGTTTTCCACCGGGCAGGTAAGCACACACAGGTTACAGCCGACACATTCGTCTTCCATCACCTCAAAGTGGCGCTCTGCACCCGCCACATTGTTTTTTGTCGCCATAATCGCCTGATGAGAAGTGTCTTCACAAGCGATGTGACAACGCCCGCATTTGATGCACAGGTCCTGATCGATTTTTGCCTTGGTGATGTGGTTGAGGTTGAGATATTGCCAGTCAGTGACGTTGGGCACGGCGCGCCCGACAAAATCGTCAATGGACTTGTGCCCCTCTTCATCCATCCAGTTGGACAGGCCCGAAATCATTTCTTCGACAATTTTGAAACCATAGACCATGGCGGCGGTACATACCTGCACATTGCCCGCCCCAAGGGCGATGAACTCAGCGGCATCGCGCCAGTTGGAAATGCCGCCAATGCCCGAAATGGGCAGGCCACGGGTTTCCGGGTCGCGGGCGATTTCGGCCACCATGTTCAAAGCAATAGGTTTTACCGCCGGGCCGCAATAGCCCCCATGGGTGCCTTTGCCATCAATGGCGGGGTTGGGGGCGAAGGTGCTCAGGTCCACCGACACAATGGAATTGATGGTGTTAATCAGACTGACCGCATCGGCACCCCCCGCATGGGCGGCGCGCGCGGGATAGCGGATGTCTGAAATATTGGGGGTGAGTTTAACAATCACGGGCATATTGGTATTTTGCTTGCACCAGCGGGTGACCATTTCAATATATTCAGGCACCTGCCCCACCGCCGCGCCCATGCCGCGCTCGCTCATGCCGTGGGGGCAGCCAAAGTTAAGCTCGATGCCATCAGCGCCGGTTTCTTCCACCACCGGCAAAATGGTTTTCCAGGCATCCTCTTCACAGGGCACCATCAGGGAAACAACAACCGCGCGATCGGGCCAATCCTTCTTTACCTGCTTGATTTCACGCAGGTTCAACTGAAGTTCACGATCCGTGATCAGCTCGATATTATTCATGCCGATCAGGCGCCGGTCACCGCCAAAAATTGCGCCATAGCGCGGCCCGTTGACGTTGACCACGGGGGGGCCGTCTTCGCCAAGGGTTTTCCACATCACACCACCCCAGCCGGCCTTGAAAGCCCGCTCAACATTATAGGCCTTGTCCGTTGGGGGAGCTGAGGCCAGCCAGAACGGATTGGGGGACTTTATGCCAACAAAAGTACTTGTGAGATCAGCCATTACATAATTCCCTTTTAGTTTTATTCATAACAACGCCGGAACATTGTCGGTTCGGCGCTTTTGTCCATAATTATTGTCAATTGATCGGGGGCGAAAAACCGGGCCGCAAACAGAAATGTTTCTTCAAATTCCCGGATAATTTCATCCCCGTCAAAATAGATATTGGCGCAGGAGATTTCCATTTTCACTTCTGATGCGATGGTCAGGGGCGCGGGCAATTCACAAACGGTATGCTCATTAAACCCGATGGAGTTTTGCTCCATATAAAGAATTTCCCTCCCATCATCACTGCACCAGGTGCCAAGCATGTTTGGTGGCTTGGCAAGGGCATTTGTCATCAAGAACAGGGTCAGGGCAGACATGCAGGCCGGCCACAAAACCTTAGGAGAGGGCCGCATGAATGTCCTCCGCCGCATCGCGCCCATTGGCAACCGCCGTCACCGTCAAATCATCACCACCGCTGGCGCAATCGCCCCCGGCCCAGATTTTTTTCCTTGAAGTGCGCCCCTGTTCATCCACCTCAATGCGTCCACCAACAATATTGAGACCATCGGCGTGATTTTTGTCCAGCGACTGGCCGATTGCTTTGAAAATCTGATCGGCGGGCAATGTGGCCGTGTGGCCGGCCCCCACCAGTTTGCCATCTTCAATCCGGGTATATTCCAACTCGAGACCGGAAACTTTTCCCTCTTTGCTCAGCACTTTTTTGGGTTGCAGCCAGTGGCGTATCACGACACCTTTTGATACTGCCAGATCCTGTTCAAACTCAGAGGCGCCCATTTGCTCAGCCCCGCGCCGATAACATATGGTGACTTCTTCAGCCCCCAGCAGCTTTGCCTGCACTGCGGCATCAATCGCGGTCATCCCGCCCCCGATCACCAATACCCTGCGACCAATGTCCACGCTGGACAGGTCGTTTGCCTGGCGCAATTCAGAAATGAAATCCACTGCATCGCTCACCCCCGGCACTTTTTCACCGGCGGCGCGCAGGGCGTTGACCCCGCCAAGACCAAATCCGATAAATACCGCATCATATTTGTTCGTTAAGTCATCAAGGGAAAAATCCCGGCCCAGTTCCTGGCCGAGTTCAATCGTGATCCCGCCAATCTTTGTGACATATTCCAGCTCCGCCTGAGCAAACCCGTCAACAGTCTTATAGGTTGCAATGCCATATTCGTTCAGCCCCCCCGCTTTTGGGCGCGCATCCAGAATTGTCACATCATGGCCATACATTGCCAGACGGTGCGCACAGGCCAGCCCGGCAGGCCCCGCCCCGACAATGGCAATCGTTTTGCCTGTTGGCTCGGCCCGCACAAAAAACTGCTTGTCATTCTGCATGGCCAAATCCGTTGCATAGCGCTGCAGTTGGCCGATTTTTACCGGCTTGCCTTCAGATTCTTCGCGCACACAAACCTCTTCGCAAAGGGTTTCGGT
>WFOP01000015.1 GCA_015487985.1 Hyphomicrobiales bacterium | reverse complement strand
CAGTAACGCGGAAGGACATAAAAAATGTTCATCTGTCAGTCCATCCTCCGGACGGCCGCGTGACGTTGGTTGCTCCAACAGCTACAAGACTTGAAGTTGCGCGTGCCTACGCGATCTCGAAACTTAGGTGGATTCGCGCGCAACAAAAAAAACTTGAATGTCAGGCCCGGGAGACCCCACGCGCATTCATCGAGAGAGAAAGCCATCACCTGTGGGGCCGCCGTTACCTTCTGACCGTTGTAGAGTGCGACGCCAAACCTTCAGTTTCGCTTGACCACAAGAGGATCACCCTCAGCCTCCGCCCGGGTAGTAATTACGCCAAACGGGCATCAGTAATTCATGAATGGCACAAATCTCTTCTCCATAGTTTCATCCCCCCGCTAATCGCGAAATGGGAACCGCATCTTGGCGTGTCTGTTAATGCCTATTTTCTTCAACGGATGAAGACAAAATGGGGTAGTTGTAATCACCGTGCCGGGCACATTCGCTTGAACACCGAGTTGGTCAAAAAGCCAAAAGATCTTGTCGAATATGTTGTGGTCCACGAAATGGTCCACTTGCTGGAACCAACGCATAGTGAACGGTTCGTTGCATTGCTTAGCGAGCATTTCCCGACATGGCGCGAGGCCCGAGCTGAATTAAACGCGTTACCGCTTACGGCCGAGGCGTGGAATGAGTGAGGCGTGCTCTATTTTTTCGCCCCCAGACCCGACCGCCCAGTGTGCGAAAAGTCGAACCTAGGAAAAGGACCATTTCAAATAATTGTTTCTTATCAGCGCATTACAAAACTGAACCAAAACCCCTTTAGTCAACAGCTTTGGAGAATATCGGGGGGTAGAGAACCATTTCCACCCAGACCGTCAGAAAGGCACTCAACAGCCCATCCACTATAACCTTTGAAAACAACAAGAAAATTCGGCCAAGGCGACAAACGTAGAACGGGTTCTCGGGGGATAGTGGCGGACAGACAGGGATTCGAACCCTGGAGACGGTTCCCCGCCTACACACTTTCCAGGCGTGCGCCTTCGACCACTCGGCCACCTGTCCCTGCTGCGCTTTCTATACTCATTCACACAAGCGGATCAAGCATTGAATCGGTGAATTCCATATTATAGCTACTACTTGATTTGTGAGGCGATGCCATCTCAGAGATGCAATGGATATTTGCCTCCCCTATGAAAAACAACTTATGATTCAACCTTCTAGATTTGCATTATTGGCTACAATATCCTGAAGAACCCGCGTATTATTCTCCCCTTCTATCTGCCCAAGTAAATCGTGGCGCATATGGTAGGTCAGCACTGCCACCGCACGCATGATATCATCGCGCTCACTACTTTGCAGGCTGTTATTGGCCGCTATTTCATCTAATCGATCCAGCACTGCATTGAAATTATGAATGACATCGGCACTGCCCAACATGGCCAATTTGTGGTTAACCACACGCAGTTTCGCCAAGTTTACCGGGGTGACGCCTGTGTCTTCCACCATTTTGCCCAGATGCTCGATCAATTGGGTATATATTCCAGCTTTTTGATCGAGCAGCATGATCTGCCCTTCTTTTTGTAACTCCAGCTCTGTTTGTTTGTTGAGCAGCAAAGCGGTGATCAGCACCGTGGCAATCGCACCTAGAAACACCAAAAGCAACTCTTGGCTAAAAGGGAATTCATCACTGATTTTATAGTAGTAGCGAAATGAGCCATAACCGATTACCATAGTTAGGATAAAAACAAGCATTTGCGCCATCCGGCTGCCGAGTAGGTTTTTCATAAAGGCCTCCATTGAATATAATGAGAATACACTTAGCAGTCGCGCCAAGCGAGGATTCTCTGCCCTAAAAAGCAAAACCCTGATTCCTGCCAACAACTGCAAGGCCAGATGCCACTAAAAACCTTGCGTTATTTTTCCTCTTTCGACGGATGCAGCGCCGCGCGCAGGGCTTCGCCAATTTCCCCGACATTGCGCAGGCTCACATCATTCTGGGGGAACGGAATTTCGATTTCCTCTTCCTCAAAACGCTTGGCAATGGCAAAGTTGAGATCGGAACGCACCGAAAGTGTATTGTTAACATCCCGTAAAAAAAGCCGCATCACAAAATCCAGCGAACTGGCGCCAAAGTTAACAAATACCACCGATGGTGCCGGGTAAAGCAGCGCTTGCGGG
>WFOP01000014.1 GCA_015487985.1 Hyphomicrobiales bacterium | reverse complement strand
GTTGAATTTCATCATATTCGTTGGCGCTGAAATATACGGAACTGAAATTGTAAGCGCCGGCAAAACAGGGATATTCATAAAGGCGATATTCATGGGCCGGCCGGGTTTTTTCTTCATAGTCATAGCGGAAAAACAACTGATAGATTGCAGGTTTGTAGGTCGTGATGTCCTCGCCGGTCAGCAGTTGATCGCATGTATCCCCATAGGCGGCCAGAAATTTTTCATGCACGAGCGCATCCAGCGTATCGTTTTTGGCTGCAATGGGGGGTGTTGCAATGCCCAATATCATCAAGGTAATAAGCAGTTTTGCTGAATATGGCTGAAATCGCATGCGTGGCTCCTTTTGGGTTTTGCGGCCTTGGTGCCGACCGTTCCGCGTAACCTGATGTTAGGGCCATTCCATACTTTGTGGCAATCCCGGTCAAAATGTGTTGAATCCGGCTCTCTGCATCGACAATTTGAGTATCACTTGCTCCCCAATCGTGCCGGATATTCTTGCAAGGGAAAAGGCGATGCGTGCTAATGTTCGCCTTCGGGGGGGGATTTATTTGCCAGCATTTAGCCTTTTATTTCGTTGTGAATTGGAAGGTAAATAATGCACAATTGAGTTGGCAGGCCGTGTTCTTTGAGATTCGCTGGTGGGCCTGCCCCTCATGCAATACGAGATTTATAATAAAATGGTGACATGGACCCAACAGCAGGATGAAGCCCTAAAGGCTGTTTCGGCATGGCTGAAAACGCCCAATGCACCGCAGGTTTTCAGGCTATTTGGCTGGGCGGGCACAGGCAAATCCACCCTGGCGCGGCATTTGGCGGGGGATTTGGACAGCGTAAAATATGCCGCTTTTACCGGCAAGGCGGCGCTGGTAATGCGAAAACGGGGGTGTAAGGGGGCCAGCACCATTCATTCGCTCATTTATACCATGGTCAGTGAAGCGGAAGGGGAGCCGCGATTTGCGCTGGATGAGGAATCACCGGCGGCGGACGCCGATCTGATCGTAATCGATGAAGTTTCAATGGTGGATGAACAACTGGGGGAGGACCTGTTGTCTTTTGGCACAAAGGTTCTGGTTCTGGGGGATCCGTTTCAACTGCCGCCCATTCAGGGGACCGGGTATTTTATTTCTGAAGAACCCGATATTATGCTGACACAAATTCACCGGCAGGCGGCGGATAACCCGATTATCCGCATGTCCATGGATATTCGCGAGGGGGGATATCTGGAAACCGGACGCTATGGTGAAAGCAAGGTGATAACCAAATCACAGGTGAATCAGGGGGAGGTGCGCGAGGCGGATCAGGTGCTGGTGGGGCGTAATAAGACCCGGCTCAATTATAATAATCGCTTGCGTGAACTGAACGGTCTACCCCATCAGTTTCCCACCATCGGGGACAAGGTTGTGTGCCTGCGCAACAATGCCAAAAAGCGTCTGTTGAACGGACAAATGTGGCTGGTCAGTGAGGTTAAACGCAAGAACAAGGGCAAGATAGCGCTGGATTTGCTGCCTGAAGAGGGGAGTAAACGCGAGGTCAGTGTGATGACCCATAAGGCGTTTTTCAGCGGTGAGGAGGCCAACTTAAGCTGGCCGGAGCGCCGGGGGCTGGATGAATTTACTTTTGGCTATTGCCTGACGGTGCACAAGGCGCAGGGCAGCCAGTGGGACAATGTTTATCTGTTTGATGAAAGTTTTGTATTTCGGGAGGATCGGGCGCGCTGGCTTTATACGGGGCTGACGCGGGCGGCGGAGACCATTACCGTGGTGCAATGAAGCATGTTGCGTTCAATCCTGTTCACTCAATATGCTTTATCTTTTTGTTTAACGCATGTCGTTTATCCCAAAACCGGTGCCACCCACGGGTCAAGCCCGAGGACATGCTTTGGGGAGACATGCGTTAGCGGCGCGAACGTTTGATGTAAAACGAATTGCCGCCCGCATTCAGCACATAGTGCATGTTGGTATAGGGGAAAGTAAGCCCCTGGGTGTGGAAAAACTTGGCGGTTTGCACCCCGGCATGCCGCTCCCCGCTCAACACGCGATCGGCGACGGCACTGGCCAGTGCAACCGGGCGCTCTTCTGTCATTGGGCGGGAGAGAACGCCGGGGGCAAACTGGCGCGGCGCCCCCACAACCGAGCAGATATCATTGTCAAATTTTGGTGAACTGACCCGGTTCATAACCACGGTGCCAACGGCGAGCATGCCGGCTTCGCTGGAGCGGTTTGATTCAAAATACATGGCGCGCATCAGGCATTCTTTTGCCCTTGGGCTGGCAAATACAGGAATGTCGGCAGTCGCGGGGGGCGGTGTGGATGTTTGCACCTGGGGGCGCGGGGTGAACGCATCGGTGATGGTAAAACCCTCGGGCAGCACATTTGAGCAGCCGGCAAGGGCCGACAGGGTGGCAAAGCCAAGAACGGGGCTGGTTAGTTTTGAATTCATGCCTCTTTTTTCGGCCTTCCTGATAACCGCTGTCTGAAACAGCTTAGCAAAAACACGTCAAAAGGGGAATGAATTGACCAAACTAAGGCACAGGCGCAGATTGCTCTTAAAATTTGACTGTTGGGGCACCATGTAATGATGGGAATGGTAAAAATTCGGGTGGACTTGATTTTGAGTGATAAAAATGGCGGGTCAGACGGCTCGCATCAAAAAGAAGAAACCCGTCTGAACCGGCGATTTGACCAGATTGAACAGCGGGCGCCGGGCAAACTGGGGCGGGTATTTGCGGCGTTGCGTCGCCCCTCGATGGCTTTCGTGCGCATTCCGCTCGGGGTGATTTTGGTGATTGGCGGCGTTTTTTCCATATTGCCGTTTTTGGGCTTGTGGATGCTGCCGATCGGGCTTTTGCTGTTGGCGATTGACCTGCCGTTTTTGCGCGGGCCGATAAATCGTGTCGCGCTTTGGGTTGAGCGCAAGTGGAATGTTTGGCGGCGCGGGTAGGGACGCTGATTTTTTCCGGGCGCTCGCCCCGGCAGGGCCGCTGGGGCAAGGCGTCTGGTAATATTGGATAGTTAGATGGTGGCGATACTGGTTTTGTTGAGGCACATTCGGAACGTGCGGAACATATAAAATAACAAGCCAATTCCCAATGTAACTATGGTAATCAAAATCCAGATTACGACATGGCCAATGACTTCACCAAGGTTCAAATCACAACTTAGTCGTCCGACTTCTGCGCCTGTGCGATCGGTGACAAAAGTTTTGTTGATGATGGTTTTGTAAAAATAGTAAATGGCAAAAAAGCTGCCAATCCCCAAAGTAACAACTGAAATTATCAGCCAGATAATGATGAAACCGATTGCCTCTGTAAGGGAATATTGGCAGTCGAGGCGCAGACCGTTTTGCTGTATGCCTGCATAAGAAATAGGTTGGTCTGTCATATGGTGTGTCCCCGTTTTGCGTTAGCCGCATAGGTTGACGCAGAATAATCAATTTGTCCAGAATGTTTTGTTTTGTCCTTAGGGAGTGGCGTTTTGGCGGCGCGGGTAGGGGGCGGTTCACTTGAAAAACGCTTCACAATTCCTATCTGAATAACAAACATAATTTTAGGAGAGTTCTTATGGACGATGAAAACTCAAAAGGCCGCTGGAAGACATTCACCGAAGAAGTTGAGGTTGCCGGGCATCAGTTGATTGACGAGGTCACACGGCTGGTTTCTGAGGGGAATGTGCGAAAATTGCGGGTGCGTTCAAAGAACAGCGACGTGGTTTTTGAAGTGCCGCTGACCGCCGGAGCGGTTGTGGGGGGTGTTGTGGTTCTGGCGGCGCCGGCGCTTGCGGTGCTCGGGGCGCTGGCCGGGCTTTTGGCCAGGGTAAAAATCGAAATCGTGCGCAATGTTGCCGATGAAGACGCGGATGATGGCGATGCGGACGAAGAAGATAGTTTTGGTGAGGTTGATTCGGCGGATGAGAAGTAGTTGCTATTCGCGGCGCTGATGCTTTGGTCGTCATCCCGGTTTTTGCTGGAATGACGGGGGAACTGGTAGTGAACTGGTGCTTTTGTCATTGCGAGAAGCGATAGCGACGAAGCAATCCAGTCTTGTTTTGCGTTTGTGCCGGTAATGCTGGATTGCCGCGCGGTTCAAGAACCGCTCGCAATGACGGTGTGGAAGTGTTGTTGCGGAACTTTCCTCTTGCGTCATCATCTGGTTTATCCGGGTGATCCAGTGCGTTGCGTCCGCAACGCTGTGGTGGGATTTGCGAGGTGAGTCTTAGCGCAAGGACTTGCGCTCTTCTGCCTTGCGCCAGGGGCTGGCTGGATTACCCGGATGAAGCGGGTAATGACGGGGGAAGATATTACCAAAACTGATTTGGATTATAATTGTTCATTCGCATTGGGCGGGAAAGGTCATATTTGTTTGTGGATCTAGAATTAGCGGTCGCTTCGATGAGCCAAGCAAGTTTGTTTGGTGAATTTTCGATGTAACTCCAAGGTACCACAGAGATTGCAGCTTCATGGTTATGCAAGTTGTCAATAATTCGTTCAGGCATTTCTGGATAGTGGGAAATATACTGAGACTTTGTTTCAAAGCTTGTCCAACCGCCTTGATAGTCTGGATAAATCGTGTCCTTTTCATCATAATGGGCTGTTTGCCAGCTAGTTGAGCTTGTAGTCGGTAAATCGATTATCAAAATCCCAGATTTCTTGTTAATCGTTCCGTCAATCATACTAGATTTTAATTCCCAGTCCACATGCTTCCTCTATTGTGTTTCAGTTCCACAAAGCAAAATTGTAACGGTTGAATCCCTTAACCAATTGTCACGAATATTAGTGCGAATACTCTGCGGGGACATGTTTTCATCAATGTCTCCGTCTCGTACCGATCAGTCAATAAATATATCATGCAGATTGTTTAATCTGAGTAATTTCTCCTTGTAATATTGGTCGTTTTCATGGTGATAACTGATGAATACTTTACGTTGGGCCACATAATTTCCAAACTTCAATAATTGCGTTTACAAAAAAGATTAATGCTAAAACTGCAATGAAGAGCGCAAGCCAGTGCGCTGACGATTTTAAGGGAGCCTCTGTGTTTGGAATGCCAGTATCGCCGATAACTTCGGCTGTTTTTTTTAATACTATTCCATTTTCACGGATGCCGTTGTTTATTCTAATACTCGCCCAACTAATGAATCCGAAGACAAAGGACATTGCCAAACACAGCCACCATTCTGGTGCATGAGTTGTTACTCTGATTGTCAATGCGAACGCTGTTCAAACGGCGATCAGCAACTGTAGCATGTACCACCTTAAACGATCCAAATATCGAAAAGTTTCATATCTTTGTTTGTAGATTTCGAGTTCATTGTTTTTCACTACTCACTCTCCAGCCCTGAGAACAAAATAGGAACTTGCGCCTGAGCTGTCAAGTGTTTGTAGAAATACCCCACCCC
>WFOP01000013.1 GCA_015487985.1 Hyphomicrobiales bacterium | reverse complement strand
TCCGCAGCTTTTTTAGCGGCAGGCTTTTTTGTTGCCCGCTTTTTGGGCGCAGCGGCTTTATTCGTTTTGCGTTCAGGCAAATCCAGCAGGGTTGTCTGCCCCGTAATCGGCGCGGAAAACACGCGTCCGTTTTGCGGGCCGGGTTCGATAGTGTCCCCCTTCCCCGCTGCAAAGGCATCAATAATTTCTTCAAGCCGTTCTTCGGTCAAATCCTCATAAACGTCGTGACCTATGGCGACCATGGGGGCGTTCACACAGGCGCCAAGGCACTCCACTTCTTCCCAGCTCAAGGTGCCATCGGCATTGGTCTGGTGGGCTTGAGCGTTGATTTTATTCTGGCAGACCTTGCGCAGACCTTCTGCACCGCGCAGCATGCAGGGGGTCGTGCCACACACCTGAATGTGGGCATTGGTGCCCACGGGCTGCAACTGGAACTGGGTGTAAAAAGTCGCTACTTCCAGCACCCGAATATAGGGCATTTTCAGCATGTTGCCAATTTTTTCAATCGCGGCGCGTGAAATCCACTGCTCCTGATCCTGCGCCCGCATCAAAAGCGGAATAACGGCAGATTGCTGCCGTCCTTTGGGATATAATGCAATGCGTTTTTTGGCCCAGGCCGCATTTTCTTTATTAAATGCAAATGTTTTTGGTTGCACGGCATCTTCTGCCAGACGACGGACGGACATTAGCGATCCACCTCCCCGAATACGATATCCAACGACCCAAGAATTGCCGATACATCAGCCAGCTGATGACCACGACAAAGGAAATCCATTGCCGAAAGGTGGGCAAAGCCGGGGGCCTTGATTTTACAACGATAGGGCTTGTTGGTGCCATCGGAAACCAGATAAACCCCAAACTCCCCTTTTGGAGCTTCTACAGCCGCATAAATTTCGCCCCTGGGTACTTTGTAGCCTTCAGTATAGAGTTTGAAGTGCTGAATAAGCCCCTCCATGGAGCGTTTCATCTCCTGACGTTTTGGTGGCACAACCTTGCCATCCCGGGCAGAAACAGGTCCCTTGCCTTCGGGCGCGTTCAACTTCTCAATGCACTGACGCATAATGGAAATCGACTGGCGCATTTCTTCCATGCGGATCAGATAGCGGTCATAACAGTCGCCATTCTTGCCGATGGGAATGTCAAATTCCATTTCCTCATAGCATTCGCAGGGCTGGCTCTTGCGCAAATCCCATGCGGCACCGGACCCGCGCACCATGACCCCGGAAAAACCCCATTTCCAGGCGTCATCAAGCTCCACAACCCCAATATCAACATTGCGCTGTTTGAAAATGCGGTTGTCGGTCAACAGGCCTTCCAGATCATCGCAGAATTTTAAGAACGGGTCACAAAAGGCTTCAATGTCGTCGATCAGGTCCTGGGGCAAATCCTGATGCACACCACCGGGGCGAATATAGGCGGCGTGCATGCGCGAACCCGAGGCGCGTTCATAGAACACCATCAGTTTTTCACGCTCTTCAAAGCCCCAGACCGGCGGCGTCAACGCCCCCACATCAAGGGCCTGAGTGGTGATATTGAGCAGGTGCGAGAGCAGTCGCCCGATCTCGGAATAAAGCACACGAATCAACTGGCCCCGGCGCGGCACTTCAATATCGAGCATTTTTTCGACCGCCAGGGCAAAAGCATGTTCCTGATTCATCGGGGCCACATAATCAAGGCGATCAAAGTAGGGAATTGCCTGCGTGTATGTTTTGGTTTCGATAAGTTTTTCCGTGCCGCGATGCAGCAAACCCACATGGGGGTCGCAACGCTCCACGAGTTCGCCATCCAGTTCCAGCAGCAAACGCAACACACCATGGGCTGCGGGGTGCTGGGGACCAAAGTTTACGGTAAAATTGCGGATTTCAGCTTCCGACATTTTTGTTTCCTCTGTTTGAGGGGGCAAATGCGGCTTCGGCCTGGGCGGCGGTCATGTTTTGTGTTTCATTGAAAAGGGCATAATAGGTCGGTTTTTCATCAATATAAATCTGCCTGACAAGTTCAAATCCCTCGCTGTCATCAAAGGCTTCGATGGATACGTAATGCTCACCCGTACTCTTTAATTTGTACCACAAAGACGTGCCGCACTGTTTACAGAAATGCCGTTCGGCCCAATCGGAGGAAGCGTAGATGCCGATGCTGGATTCACCATGAATTTCAACGGTACTTCCGCAGGCGGTTGCATAAAAGGATCCGGCGGTCCAACGCCTGCACATGTCACAATGGCAGGCACCAAAATGCCTGTTGTCGGGCGTCGCACTAAAACGCACCGCTCCACACAAACATCCGCCATCAAGTTTTTCTGTCTGTCCCATTTAATCCCCTAATCGGCTTTTTCATCGCCCGGGAGCACATAATTTACGCCCTCCCATGGAGAGAGATAGTCGAAGGAACGGAACTCCTGAGCAAGTTTTACCGGCTCATATACAACCCGCTTGCGTTCCTCGTCATAGCGCAATTCCACATAGCCCGATGTTGGAAAATCCTTTCGCAATGGATAGCCATCAAAGCCATAATCCGTCAGCAATCGGCGCAGGTCGGGGTGAGCGGAAAATAAAATCCCGTAAAAGTCGTATGCCTCGCGCTCATACCAGTTTGCCCCTGGAAAAATTTCACACAAGGAGGGAACCGGCGTGGCTTCATCGGTGCAAACCTTCAGGCGAATACGCAAATTCCGCATGGGGCTGAGCAAATGATAAACCACCTCAAATCTTTCAGGACGGGCGGGATAGTCAACGCCACAAATATCAATCAAAGAGACGAAGCGAAGCCGTGAATCATCGTGCAGAAAACGAACCAGTGCCAATAAATTATCCCGGGTGACCGTTATGGACAGGTCACCAAAGGCGATTACCTGGTCAGCGCCAACATCAGGCATTTTTTGAGCGATATAAGCGCCCAGTTCAGCCAGCGTCTCTTCCATTTCGTTCATATCAGACATCTAAAAACTATCTTTCAATGGTACCGGTTCGGCGAATTTTGCTTTGCAGTAGTAAAACACCATAAAGAAGCGCTTCCGCAGTTGGCGGGCAGCCCGGGACATAAATATCCACTGGAACAATCCGATCACACCCGCGCACCACTGAATAGGAATAGTGATAATAGCCACCGCCATTGGCACAGGAGCCCATGGAAATCACATAACGCGGTTCAGGCATCTGGTCATAGACCTTGCGCAGGGCCGGCGCCATTTTATTGGTCAGCGTGCCTGCAACAATCATAACGTCAGACTGACGGGGGGAAGCCCGGGGGGCAAATCCAAAACGCTCCGCATCATAACGGGGCATGGACATCTGCATCATTTCAACGGCGCAACAGGCAAGGCCAAATGTCATCCACATCAAAGAGCCTGTGCGCGCCCAGTTAATCAATTCATCAGTACTGGTGACCAGAAACCCCTTGTCCGCCAGTTCGTCACTCATTTCCATGAAAATCGGGTCACCGGCCCCCACGGGAAGACCCGTTTGAGGATCAAGTATCCCCTTGGGTCGGGGGGCAATCAGGGTGCCGTTTCGGTCCGTTAATCCCATTCCAAAGCTCCCTTGCGCCATTCGTAAATAAAGCCAATTGTCAGCACCCCAAGGAATATCATCATGGACCAGAATCCAAACCATCCCACTGAATTAAACGCCACTGCCCAGGGGAACAAAAATGCGACTTCCAGATCAAAAATGATAAAAAGAATAGCAACGAGATAAAAGCGCACGTCAAACTTCATGCGCGCATCATCAAATGCTTCAAAGCCGCACTCATAGGCGGATACTTTTTCTGGGTCCGGCCTTTTTACCGCCAGAGCAAATGGAAGAATGAGCAGCACCAGTCCGATAATGGCACTCAGTGCGAGAAAAACGATTATTGGCAGGTATTCCAAGAGCAGTTCATTCATGATTGTTTTGTGTGCTCCCCACTTAAGAAAACCCGGCTTCAGCAGCGCAGAATTCAAACCGCGACTCGCTTGACCGTCAAACAGATTTTTGTCCGCTCCCCGCTTAACTCACGCCTAACAGCGTTGCAAGAGTTAATGGCAATTGTCTTGTTCAAATTGACAAATTTTCCGGTCGAGTTGATTCAGGTCAAACCAAAAAAAGGCCCCGCAAGCGGAGCCTTTTCCAAACTGTTGTTTTCTGGTGATTTTATTGCACTGCGATTTTATTGCATATGCCAAATCAGACCAACGGTAGCCTTTGCTGCATTTGGCGTTGCGCCCCATGTTCCAAGGCCCAGAACTTCGCCACGAACACCAATGTTATCCATAACAGAGACTTCAACACCACCGCCAAAGGCGTAAACGTTGGTCCCCCCGGCCACACCGGCACCTGCGGCACCATAGACCATAAAGTCATCGGTTGGCGCGAACCCGACCCGCCCCAAAGCCAGCGCGTCAAGTACGGTGGCTGTTGCGCCAAAATTTCCGCTTGCCTGCACTTCAACACCACCCACAACACTGTCTGTGATGTAAAAATTCACACCCACTGCCAGGCCGGCATTTAATGCGCTGATATCGGGGGCTGTCAGATAGCTTGATGTGCTGTCGACCAGGCCACCCAAAATAATGCCGGCGTAAAAGCCTTCAAAACCATACCCGGCGGAATAAATATTCGGAGCGACATAGGGTGCATTGAGTTCAGCGGCGGTTGTGCCTGAAATACCCGATATCAATGCGACGCTTGTCGCCACGCCAAGCATCAGCGAACGAAGATTTTTCATATTTTTGCTCCTTGAAAAATGTTGTTATTATAAAGCGCCCAACGTTGCCCAAACACAAGCGAATGCGCAAAAAACAAACGAGCTTAGTAAGCGATAACTAAAGAATGCGGCCATTTTGCATCAAAATGTCTCAAATTGATACGCCCTGTGTAAAACCTTGTATCAAAGCCAAATCGGGCCGCCGGTGAACAGCTTGTAAAAGTGTCATTATTGAATCTTAAAATGGCATAAAACTGAAAGTTTGCTGCTGTTCAAAATCAAACATATCCCGGCAATGTTGCGGGAGTATAACCGGGGAAGTGCGGGAACAAAATCAACAAATCCGATTTGAACGCGCCGGCCAAAAATTGTTACTGACCAACAGGTTTGGATCTGTCGCTGCCTGAACAAGGT
>WFOP01000012.1 GCA_015487985.1 Hyphomicrobiales bacterium | reverse complement strand
GCCGATAGGGTATTGCCCTATTACAAATCCATGATCGAACCGCTGGTGTTCAAGGGAAAAACCATTCTTGTGGCCGCTCACGGCAATTCTTTAAGGGCGCTGGTTATGTATCTGGAAAACCTGTCCCCGGAGGAAATCATTGCCCGGGAAATCGCCACGGGTGTGCCCATCATTTATCAGTTCAACGATGAACATAAAATAGAATCCATTTCTGGGATTTAGGTATAGACAGCAAATGTCACAAATCTAGTTTTTAACCCGCGCCAGCGCATTGGCAAGCACGCGGGCAAAACTGGATTTGTCATCCGGGTTCAAAAAATGTCCAATTTCATAACTGCGCCCCTGTGAGCTGATGCAGATATGCGTAATCTGGTTATCATAATCCCGAATCAGAGTCAGGCGCACCCAAAAGGGATTAAGCCGGTTTATGGTTTGCCTGCCGTTTGGGTCAACACAAACTATTTGAAGAACATCAGGCCACAACGATACCTGTTCATAAGCATATCCACTTTTTTTGGAGGCATTTAACGCCCACCACAGGCCGAGAATATCCAGACCAAAAAATCCGATTACCGGCCAGGCGCCCGCAAGCATAAAAAACACCATCGGAACAAGGGCCAGCGCCAAAAAAACAATCATCACCCAAAGCATGCCCTTTTGATCAAGGGAACGGTGCGGGGTCAGAATTGCGGAAAAAACTGGACTATTGGACATTCTTGTTGTTTCTTCCAAAAAATAACATTTGCCTTGAAAGCTATTATCATGGCCAAACGGTTGGCGCGATCAAAACTTAGTGGTGAAGAAATCCACCAGCTGTTTGAAGCATTTCACAAAAGTGATCCTGACCCGAAAGGGGAGCTGGATTATGTCAATGATTTTACGCTTCTTGTGGCGGTGGTGCTTAGCGCCCAGGCGACGGATATCGGGGTTAACAAAGCCACCGGCCCCCTGTTCAAGGTTGCTGATACGCCGGAAAAAATGGTGGCGCTGGGGCTGGAGACCATCACTGATTATATCAAATCCATCGGTCTTTATCGCAACAAGGCCAAAAACGTGCTGGCTCTTTCAAAACAGTTAATCGAAGAATTTCAATCAACAGTCCCCCAAACCCGCGCCGAACTTGAGAGCCTGCCCGGGGTGGGGCGCAAAACTGCAAATGTGGTGCTCAATATTGCTTTTGGCCAGCCAACCATTGCCGTGGATACCCATTTGTTTCGCGTGAGCAATCGCACCGGGCTGGCGCCGGGGAAAACCCCGTTGGAAGTTGAGCGCGGACTGGTGCGCCGGGTGCCAAAGGAATTTGGTTTGCATGCCCATCACTGGCTTATTCTGCATGGGCGCTATATCTGCAAGGCGCGCAAGCCGGAATGCTATCATTGCATCATAGATAAATGGTGTCGCTTTGAACCAAAAACTGTTAGCTAAGCTGAAATTCACATCAAAATATCAATTCCAAAAAGTTTGAGACTTAATTTTCATGCCTGATACTCCCCTAGATGTTCTTACCATTGGCAACGCCATCACTGATATTCTGGTCAAAGTGGAGGATGCCTTTTTGGAAAAAGAAGGCCTGACCAAGTCCATAATGCACCTGATTGAGGGGGACCGGGCCAAATATCTGCTCGAACATGCACCAAAGGAGCGCAAGCAGATTTCCGGCGGCAGTGCCGCCAATACCGCTGTGGGGGTTGAAGCACTGGGGGGACAATCCGCCTTTGTGGGCAAAGTTGCAAATGACAAAATCGGGCATTTCTTCTCAAAGGACCTGAACGGTGCCGGTGTCGAATACAGCACCTTGATGCTCGAACATGGCGCGGCATCGGGCAATTCCATGATCATGATTACCCCGGACGGGGAACGCACCATGAATACCTATCTGGGGGCCTGTCACGATCTGACGGAAAATGACATTATCGAAGCGCAGATCGGGCGGGCCAGCATCACCTTTATGGAGGGGTATCTGTGGGACCCCCCCGAGGCCAAGCGGGCTTTTGTCAAGGCGGCCCATTTTGCCCACAAGCACGAACGGGCAGCGGCGATCACACTATCAGACCCGTTTTGCGTTGACCGGTTTCGCGAAGAATTTCTGGACCTGTTGCGCTCCAAAACCTGTGACTATGTTTTTGCAAATATCGAAGAGTTAAAATCCCTTTATCAAACCGATGATCTGGGTGAAGCGGTGCAAAACATTGCAAAGGATGCTGAAATTGCCGCCATTACCATGGGGGCGGATGGCGCTATGGCGATTTATGAAGGGGAAGTGGTCACGGTGCCGGCTG
>WFOP01000011.1 GCA_015487985.1 Hyphomicrobiales bacterium | reverse complement strand
GAGGGAACATTTAATGCGGGCTGATCAAGCAACGCCCGGATAATTGCCCGCGCCAGGGCGCTTTTGCCCGCCCCCAGATCGCCCTTGAGAAAAATTACATCTCCGGGATTAAGGTGAGGGGCCAGAATTTGTGCAAATTCTTCAGTTTGTCCCAAATCCGGGGCACTGAATTCAAGGGACTTTGGCACCTTTATACTCAAATTGAACGCTCAATCAGAGCCGAGGCATCCACGGGCAGTGTGACCACGATCTGACTGCCCCCTTCGTTGGCGGCCTGCATGCTGAGTGTGCCATGGTGCAACTCGACAAAGGCTTTTACAATCAGCAGGCCAATGCCCGCACCGCGTTGAAGACCCTTTAGCGATTGCTCCCGATCAGAATTGGAAATTGCCTCTTGCAGTTCCTGAGGAATACCCACCCCCTGATCGCGCAGGACAAACCGAACCCACTCATCGTTCGCCTCGATATCCAGATTTATAATGGCCCCCGGTTCTGAAAACTTTGCGGCATTGGAAAGAAGATTATATAAAATCTGCACCACGCGGGCACCGTCCGCAACAAATCTGGGTTGAGGGTCGGGCAGTGAAACTTCAAGATTTATTGGCTCAGCCCCGTCGGACTTGACAAGAGTTGCCGAAAATCCGGCTTTGGCCTTTTCAACCAACTCCCCGATATCCTGTTCTTGCAGGTCCAGTTGGGCAATGCCGGCATCAACATTGGTCAGGTCCAGGATATTGTCAATGAGAACCCCCAGCGTGGCGCTGGAGCTGCGAATATAGTCGGTATAGGCGCGTTGTTGCTCCGTAAGCGGGCCGATATTATCGGAGGCCAAAAGGTCGGCAAATCCAATGATTGAGGTGAGTGGGGAGCGTAGTTCATAAGAAACATTCTGCACAAAAGCGTCCTTGAGGCGGTCCGCCGTCACCAGTGCGTCATTGCGTTCTTTAAGGATGTTTTCATAATTGGCGCTCTGGGTAACGTCGACAAAAGTGAGCATTGTCTGGCTGTCCCCAAGCCGCACGATCGCATAATCAATCAAGGTGCCATCCGCCCGTTTTATACGGCCCTTTTTATCCTCTCGGCCCGGATCCAAATCCACAACGCTAAGCTTGAGTTTTTGCCAGATTTCTTCCCCGTCTTCGGGAATGGATTTGCCGCACGCGGCAGCAATTTTATCAATATGGGGATTTTGCCCCAACTCGTTCATGGGCAATTTCCAGATATGGGACAGCCGGGGATTGTGCAGCCGTAACCGGCCATTGGTGCCAAAAACCGCAACCCCCTCCGACAGGGCGTTCAGGGATTCACTTTGCACATTGAGCATGGCCTTGTTTGCGCTTTGCAGCCTGAGCTGTTCGGTCTCATCGCTGAACGTATAAATGACGCCCCCGGTTTTTTTATCCGGGGTGGCAACCACTTCCAGAGTTCGCCCGTCCCTGAGATGCCATGTCTGGTTGCGTGGTTCTTTCAATTCATAGGATTTCAGATGCTCGGCGCGCCAGCTCCGATAATCTGACACTGCTGGCAAAAGGTCGTGGCGGCGCAGATAATCAATAATTTCACGCTCATTCAGTCCCGTTGTAAGCCAGCCATCCTCAAACGAAAACAAGTCCTGATAGGCCCGGTTGAATTGGGCGAGACGCGCATCCTTGTCAAAAACCGCAATTGGGTTGGCCATGGCATCCATAACCTGATTGATGTCTGAGAACATCGAAGCTGACGTTTTGGAATCCTGCTCTGAAGCGGGCGTTGAGTTTTGGAGGCGGGAGGAAAGAATATGGATGCTGCCGCCATTAAACGCACATACTTTCAGTTCCATATCCCGGGGCATATCAGGTAAGGGATTTAGAACACAATCATGGCCATTTGTATTTTTAAGCGCTGACAGGTGCTGCTCAATTTGGGATTTGGAAAAGACTTCCGGTATCGGGTTTTGCAGATTCTCGATATTGCGATCGGCGCACAATCTCAGATAGGCATCATTGGCAAAGGTGATCTCTCCATTGGCGTTTCGCACCCATGCCGGCTCGTTCAACAGTGATAAAACGGTGCTGGCATCCTGAAGTGTTTCCTGTGCAGCATTCAAGCTGACGGCATTGCCTTGCGGCCCCTCAAGGGGTGGGTCTTGCAAAATCTCATCTTGTGGAAGTGGTGCCGTTGCGCTTCTGAGGCGTACCACGGTGGCATCTCCCGCCGCCCGGCCGATGGCGCGGATCAATTGTCCGCTTCTGGTGCGCATGGAGATGGAAAATTCCTGCCCGCTCGAATGCAGATGCTTGATGCCCGTTGTCAGTTTCATCGCGCCCGTGGGTGAAAGCCAGCTATCCAGATTGAGCAGTTCCCTCAACCCCATCTTATGACCACCCAAAATCTCGGGTTCCCCGAACATTTGTGGGTTGCCGTCCTGCTGCCACATAATCGTGACTTCGGGCATGCACGCCAAAACAGCCTGATATCCATCCAGATCCGCACGCAATTGTGCAACCCGGGCCTGGCTGTCCTGCTGAGTGGCTTCCCCCGTTTTTTTTGCGTGAAGCAGCCAGATAACGGTGGCAACACCAAATACCAGCGCGCCCCCCCCAATAATAAGGGGTGCGCTGTCCATCGCCATATCTGCGTTGATAAGAATGTTTGAGCCGGATTGGGAATAAGCGGAAACAGGCCAGCCCACAACGGGCAGTGCACCCATATAAGCCACAATGCGCTTCAGTGAAAAAAGCCTGCCTGAAATCATCAGTTCGCCTCAAATTGAAATGTGCAAACAAGACCGCAATTGGGTACTGGTGTTTTTTACGATTCCCCCGTCTCGAATCATTTAACATTAGCGTTCCGCGGAATCCTGTTGAAGGGCTAAAAAGTCACATCTGGAAAATGATTTTATAGTTTTGGGGTTGATTTAGTAAAAATTAACCAATTGGTCCTGTTTCGTTCTGTGATTTGCATTTTTGATGTGAGTTTTGCATCAGAATAACAAAACCCCCGGGGGGTTAAACCCGGGGGTCAAATAGATTTTGAACAGGTGTGGCCGCTAGTAACGATATTGTTCAGGTTTGAATGGCCCCTCCGGTGAAACACCAATATAGTCGGCCTGCGCCTGGGAGAGTTTTGTCAGCTTGGCCCCCAGTTTTTCCAGGTGAAGTTCTGCAACTTTTTCATCCAGATGTTTGGGCAGAACATGAACGCCGACTTCATATTCCCCTGACTTGGACCATAGTTCTATCTGGGCCAGTGTCTGGTTGGCAAAGGACGCGCTCATCACAAAAGAGGGGTGGCCAGTGGCATTGCCAAGGTTTACCAAACGCCCTTCGGACAACAGGATAATCCGGCTTTCAGGGGAAAATTCAACAATGTCCACCTGTGGTTTTACGTTGGTCCATTTGAAGTTTTGCAACTCGGCAACCTGAATTTCATTGTCAAAATGCCCGATGTTACACACGATGGCCATGTCCTTGAGCTTGCGCATATCATCAACCGTCAGGATATCTTTGTTGCCGGTGCAGGTGACAACGATGTCGGCCCGGTGTGCGGCGTCTTCAAGGGTAACAACCTCATATCCATCCATGGCGGCCTGCAATGCACAAATGGGATCAATTTCGGTTACAAGCACCCGCGCGCCGGCACCTGAAAGAGACTGGGCGGACCCCTTACCCACATCCCCATAACCGCACACGATGGCAACTTTTCCGGCCATCATGACGTCGGTGCCCCGTCGGATCGCATCCACAAGGCTTTCCCGGCAGCCATATTTGTTATCAAATTTTGATTTGGTAACACTGTCATTCACATTGATTGCGGGGAAGGGGAGGTCACCCTTTTCAT
>WFOP01000010.1 GCA_015487985.1 Hyphomicrobiales bacterium | reverse complement strand
TTGCGCCCGGATCAGAAGGATCAGGACAGCCTGCCCCCTTATCCGGTGCTCGATGCCATCATCAAGGGGTTGGTGGAAGACGAACTGTCCGTGGCTGAAATTGAGCAACTCGGTTTTGAGCGGGAACTGGTCAAACGCATCGAATGGTTGCTTTATGTGGCGGAATATAAACGCAAACAGGCCGCTCCCGGCGTGAAACTGACCAAAAAGGCATTCGGGATTGGCCGCAAATATCCCATCACCAATGGTTACAGAGATAAATCGAGTTTGGATAATTCATGACCCGCGTTCGCTTCGCCCCATCCCCCACCGGCCTGTTGCATATCGGCAATGCCCGCCCGGCGCTTTTTAACTGGATTTTTGCCAAATCCAGCGGCGGCGAATTTGTTTTGCGCTATGATGATACAGATAAAGAACGCTCAACCACTGAGTTTGCTGACGCCATTGCAACGGATTTGACATGGCTGGGAATTACCCCCGATATCAGCGCACGCCAGTCCGAGCGCATCGCCCTTTATGATGCCGCCAGAGATCGCCTGATTGCCGATGGGCGGCTTTATCCATGTTATGAAACATCTGACGAACTGGACCGGCGTCGCGCCCGCGCGCGCGCCATGGGCCGCCCGCCCATTTATGATCGTGGTGCGCTTGAGTTGACGGCTGAGCAGGTTGCAGCCTTTGAACAAGAGGGCCGCAAACCCCATTGGCGTTTCAAGCTCAAGGGGGATCCGGTGCAGTTTGCTGATCTGGTGCGCGGGGAGCAGACCGTAAACACCGCCTCCATGTCAGACCCGGTGCTTATTCGCGGCGATGGGTCATATCTTTATACCTTGCCCTCGGTGGTTGATGATATTGATATGGAAATCACCCACATTATTCGCGGCGAAGACCATATTTCAAATTCGGGCGTTCAGGTTGAGATTTTTGAAGCCCTTGGCGCGAAGGCTCCGGGTTTTGCCCACCACAACCTGCTTACTGATGCTGATGGCAAGGGACTGTCCAAACGTTTGGGTTCGCTTTCCCTCGCCGATTTGCGCCAGAGCGGTTTTGAACCAATGGCGGTTGCGATCATGGCGGTATTGACCGGCACCAGCCTGCCCGTGGAGCCTTATGAGGATTTGCAAAGCCTGGCACAAAAACTGGATTTTTCCATGATTTCCCATGGTGCGGCCCGTTTTGACCCCGCAGAACTTGAAGCCTTGAATGCGCGTATTCTTCACCAGTCTGACTATGAGAAACTAAAGCGGGCTCTGGATGATTTGGGTGTTGCAAATGAAGCTGAATGGCTGGCACTGCGCGATAACATTTCCCGCCTGCCACAAATCGTGAACTGGTTGCCCCTGATAAAGGGACCAGTAACCCCGGTTATTGCCGATGAGGACCGCGCGTTCATCACACAAGCTGCCGCTCTTTTACCGGCGGAGCCATGGGATGGTGAAACCTGGAAACGCTGGACCGATGCGCTGAAGGAAAAATCCGGGCGCAAGGGCAAGCAATTGTTTATGCCGCTTCGGCTGGCCCTGACCGGACGTTCAGATGGCCCTGAACTTAAATCCCTATTGCCGCTGGTTGGGCGTAAGGGGTGTCTGGACCGACTATCCTGACCACGCGCCCATTCAGCTCCACAACCCGCAATTCCGCGCTGAGCACCGGCACCACTTCCAAACTATCCTCACCGGGCGGGCGTGGACGGCGGCGGGGCAGGGGAACGTGAACAACTTCAGCCACTTCAAATTGCGTTACATGTCGGGGGTCCCGCAAGGGCAGAGGCAGAGATATTTCGTTCAGGGTTAAGAATGTTCTGGAACTGCCCGCCACCTCAATCACTTCAATTTTGCCGGTTTCTCTTTGTACTTTGCAACTGTTGGAGATGTCATATGTATTTCGATATTGAAACGCGTTGGGCAGTGATACATAGGCCTGCCCGGACAGGTTGATCATGTCCTTGGGTTCTTCCCCCGGGTTCTTGTAATAGTATAAATCAACATCGGCGCCCGGGCATTGGCTTTGGCAGGCAAGTTTGTCATTGCCAAGATAATCGGGCACGGTTGAAAAACTGATCGGCCAGTAATAGCCGTCGGATTTGCGCACACAAACGGAACGCAGGGTATTACCATATGTGGGTGTAAAGCCATTATCAATGGTGGTGCCGCTGGACAAAGAGTCAAACAGTTGTTCAAAAAAGTTGCCCGGCTGATTGCCGCAATTGCCGCTGGAAATCTGCTGGATCAGTTGTGCGCGCTGCTGGGAAAGTCCGTTCCCCGAGGCAATACGTTGTTCCAGCGTATTCAGGTCGCGCCGGCCACGGGTGATTTGACGCGCGGCGGTGCGACATTGCCGGCTCAGGCGTTCGCCTGAATTGAGTGCGCGCTGACAACCCGCCTGCACAAATGCCCGCTCCACGGTATTGAGATCCCGCGACAGAGTGCGGGCCATGTCAATGTTGCGGTTCAGGTTTCTGAAATCCCGGTTTCTCTCAATATTGCGAACGGTTCTGTTTACCTGTGAACAGGACTGGGCAAGGGAAATGGAGGGAACGACAAAACTTCCCGCCGCCAGAATAAAAACCGGCAACAGGTGTTTCAGAGAAAGTATCCCTTTGAACCCAATATTTTTTAGCACTATATCCGCCTGTGAAAATGTTCCGTGGCGATTGGCCTGAATGCCCACGGAAGAATGCTTAGTTAGGCAATGTGCTCTAACAATGTCAAACAACTTAAAAAGGACTTGAAATATTCATTGCACGAACGTGTTTATGGTTAATGCCCCCTTAACAGCGCCCCAAAAACTTAGGTGCTTGATTTTGTCGGGAAGGCAGTTCAAACTGTCTTTCATGAAAACCTTTATTAATTGCATCATTATTGGTTCTACAATTATTCGCTAATCCTTATGGGTGGCGGCGCGGTTTTCTTTTGATTTCAAAAATTCATTCCGAGCTTGCCACCAGCTAACATCGCTATGGGCAAAACAATGAGTTCGGCTAAATCCACCATCAGACTATTCAACACGATGAGCAAGTCCAAACAGGACTTTGTTCCTCTGGATGAAAACAATGTGCGCATGTATGTGTGCGGCCCCACGGTTTATGACCATGCCCATATCGGCAATGCACGCCCCGCAATCGTTTTTGATGTGCTGTTTCGCCTGTTGCGCCACGTCTATGGCGCCGAACACGTCACCTACCTGCGCAACATCACCGACGTTGACGACAAGATCAACGCCCGCGCCGCCCGTGATTACCCTGATTTGCCATTGAATGAAGCCATTCAAAAACTGACCAGAACCACCCAGCGGCAATATGAATCGGATATGGCAGAGTTGGGCTGCCTTGAACCCACAAAACAGCCCTGCGCCACCGATCATATTGCCGACATGATTGAGATGATTGAAACCCTCATTGAGGGGGGACACGCCTATGTGGCAGAAGGCCATGTGCTGTTTGCGGCCAAGACCTTCAAGGCCGGTGACGCACTCCAATATGGAAAGCTGGCGCGCCGTTCGCTCGATGACATGCTGGCCGGTGCCCGGGTTGAAGTGGCCCCCTACAAACGCGATCCCATGGATTTTGTTTTGTGGAAACCTTCAACGGATGACCTGCCGGGGTGGGACAGCCCATGGGGGAAGGGGCGTCACGGATGGCATATTGAATGTTCCGCCATGAGCAAAAAGCACCTCGGGGAGGTATTTGATATTCATGGCGGGGGCATCGACCTGTCCTTCCCCCATCATGAAAATGAGCTGGCCCAGTCCTGCTGTGCCAACAATACAGAGCAGATGGCGCAGGTGTGGATGCATAACGGGTTCCTGCAGATCAACGGCGAAAAAATGTCAAAATCCGAAGGCAACTTTTACACCGTGGACGAGCTGTTGCGCACCAAAAAATTTGGCGGGCGCACCTGGCCCGGCGATGTTTTGCGTGTTGCCATGCTGATGAAAAGCTATCGCGAACCGATAGATTTTTCACAATCAAAACTTGAAGAAGCTGAAAAAATTCTTGCCCGCTGGAAAAAGTCCATGGCCAATCTTGGCCTTTCATTCGCCGAAGAAAACCGCGTTGAATATCACGAGTTTGGTCCCTGTTCAAAAATGGTCGCCGCCCTGTCAAACGACATGAATATGGCCGGGGTGATGGCCGAGCTTCACCGCCATTCAAAAGGCGACAGATTGCACAATGCCCGCCGGCTGTTTGGCTCGCTAAAACTGCTTGGCGTGGTGACATTTGACAGCATGCAAAAATGGGAACATGCAACTCAAAAGTTGCAGGATAAAACGCCCGGTTCCGCCCCCATAGAAGCGGCAATTGCCAGCCGTCTGGCGGCCCTTAATGACAAGAACTGGGCTGAGGCCGACCGTATTCGCGATGAACTGGCGTCTAAAGGAATCAAGCTAACTGATTCAAAAGACTCAACAACCGGCGAACGGGTGACAAACTGGGAGTTCAAGCAGTGAGTGAACTTTGCCCTGGCAACTGTCAGTACGCCGTTTACAAAACAAAAACCCGCATATCAAAGGGACAAAATCATGGCCGATAAAGACCGCCTCTATTTGTTTGACACCACCCTGCGTGATGGTGCGCAAACTGTTGGAGTTGAATTTTCCCTTGATGATAAAATTTCAATTGCAAAACTCATCGACCAGATGGGGGTGGATTATCTGGAAGGGGGCTATCCCGGCGCCAATCCGGTTGATACGGAATTTTTTGAAAAACCCCGCACTACCAACGCCATCTTCACCGCCTTTGGCATGACCAAACGAACCGGGCGCTCGGTTGAAAATGATCCCGGCCTGCAGGGGCTTTTGTCCGCCAGTTCGCACGCACTGTGTTTCGTCAACAAGGCATGGGACACTCAGATCATAAACGCCCTTGGCATCACCCTTGAAGAAAATTTGGCTTCCATTTCCCAATCCGTTGCAGCGGCAGTTACGGCGAAAAAAGAAGCCATGCTGGATTGTGAACATTTTTTTGACGGTTATAAATCCAACCCCGATTATGCCCTGAGTTGTGTCAGGGCCGCCCATGATGCCGGCGCCCGCTGGGTTGTGCTGTGCGACACCAACGGGGGCACACTGCCGCGCGAAATTACCCGCATCATTGGCGAGGTGACAAAAATCTGTCCCGGCGACAAGCTGGGTATTCACGCCCATGACGACACCGATCATGCGGTGGCCAATTCCCTGGCGGCAGTTAACGCGGGGGTGCGCCAGATTCAGGGCACACTGAACGGCATTGGCGAAAGATGCGGCAACGCAAATCTGGCAACCATCATTCCCACACTGATGCTCAAGGCTGAATATTCGAATCGTTTTGAAATCGGGGTCAGCCCGGCCCAGTTGCAGGACCTGACCAGAATTTCGCGAACATTTGATGATATGCTCAACCGCGCGCCAGACCGTCAGGCCCCCTATGTTGGTGCGTCCGCTTTTGCCACCAAAGCGGGCATTCATGCTTCGGCCATGGCCAAGGACCCTTCCTCTTATGAACATGTGCTGCCTGAATCCGTGGGCAATCAGCGCTCGATAATGGTGTCGCAACAGGCAGGAAAATCAAATCTGTTAACGGCATTGAAGCGTCACAATATCAACCTTGAAAAAAACGATCCACGGCTTGATGGTCTGCTTCGTGAAGTAAAGGAACGCGAGGCGCGCGGCTATTCCTATGACGGGGCCGACGCATCGTTTGGACTATTGGCGCGCCGTGTCCTGGGCCTGTTGCCCACATTTTTTGAAGTGGAGAGTTTTCGCACCTCCATCGAACGGCGTCACAACGCAAAAGGTGAGCAAATCACCATGTCCGAAGCGGTGGTGAAAATCCGTGTGGATGGCAAATTGCTTATGTCGGTGGCCGAGGGAAATGGCCCGGTGAACGCGCTGGATCTGGCGTTGCGCAAAGACCTTGGCAAATATTCCGCCGCCATTTCAGACCTTGAACTGGTGGATTTCAAGGTGCGTATCCTTGACGGCGGCACGGGCGCGGTCACCCGTGTGCTGGTTGAAAGCCGGGATGCAACGGGGGATCGCTGGGTGACCATTGGCGTTTCCCCCAACATTGTTGATGCCTCATTTGAAGCCCTGCATGAATCAATAAATTATAAGCTGGTCAGGTCACTTGCCGATTGAGTTTTCGATACCCGTGTTTCCCGATTTTGCATAAAGGGCGCTCACTTCGCACAAGCCATGCACCTTGCGCAAATCATGGTGATAGCTTATATCGGTAATTAACGATGAATGATTTCGCATTCAGATTATTTTGAGCGGACCGGCCCATGCAAGACGAAGACCTGGCAAATATGATGCGCGCACTGGGCCATCCGGTGCGTTTGAATATTTTGAGAATCGTTGCCCAAAGCCAGCAGAGTTGTTGCTGCGCCGATGTAACCCAGTGCCTGCCTTTGGCCCAGTCCACTGTTTCCCAACATATAAAAGTGTTGCTTGAAGCCGGTTTGATCGAACGGCGCAGTCAGGGAACAAAAAATTGCTATGTGGTGGTCGCACAAAAAATGCAAAAACTGGAAAACGCCTTTGGCAATCTCACACAAGGTTTGATTTCTTAAGTCCGATACAATTTATTTTTTTAACATTTAGGCATACCCATGGCTGATAAAGCAGACAATGAAAAAAAGCCGAAAGTTTCTGCCGATGAAGGCTCGCTTTTTTCAACAATTCGCCACCTCTGGACCTATATGTGGCCCCGTGACCGCTTTGACCTCAGGGTTAAGGTCGTGCTGGCCATTGTTGCTCTTCTGGTTGCCAAGGTTGCAACCACCATGGTGCCTTTCGCCTATAAGGCTGTCATTGATTCCCTGAGCACTGCCGGTGCCGAACCGGCGTTGATCATGGGGATTGCAGTGCCGCTGGTATTTGTTGTTGCCTATGGCATGGCCAATATACTGGATTCAGGCTTTCAGCAATTGCGTGATATTTTGTTCGCAGCCGTTGGCCAGCATGCTGTCAGGCGTCTGGCATTTGAAACCTTTTCCCACCTGCACCGTCTTTCATTGCGTTTTCATTTGCAGCGGCGCCTTGGCGGACTGTCCCGCATAATCGAGCGTGGCACCAAGGGCATTGAAACCATCGTGCGCTTTACCATGCTCAATACGGCGCCCGCATTGGTGGAGTTTATCATTGTCGGCTCGATTTTCACGTTCATGTTCGGGTTTACCCTGCTAGGGGCTTTGGTCGTGACTATCTGGTTTTATATCTGGTTTACAATCCGGGCCAGCAACTGGCGGATTGATATTCGCCGCGATATGAATAAAAGCGACACCGACGCCAATTCCAAAGCTCTTGACAGTTTGATCAATTTTGAAACCGTCAAATATTTCGGCAATGAGGAACTGGAGGGCAAGCGCTTTGATGCCTCCATGGCCCGGTATGAACATTCCGCCATTCGCATGTGGACATCCCTTGGATTCCTCAATTTCGGGCAGGGGGTCATTTTCTGGAGCGGCATGATTGTGATTGGCCTGATTTCCGCCAACGGGGTTTTGACCGGCCAGTTCAGTGTCGGCGATTTTGTGCTGATAAACACCTTTATGCTTCAGGTCTATCGCCCGCTCAATTTCATCGGTTTTGTTTATCGCGAAATCCGTCAGGGTCTGGCCGATATCGAGGAGATGTTTCTGCTTCTGGATCAAAATCCCGAAATTGTTGATAAACCCGACGCCAAACCGCTAAAGATTGATGGGCCGGTGGTGCGTTTTGAAAACGTGTCGTTTCACTATGATGCTGACCGTCCGATCCTTAAAAATGTCAGTTTTGAGGTTCCCGCCGGAAAAACCATTGCCGTTGTGGGGCCTTCAGGGGCCGGCAAGTCCACAATATCAAGGCTGATTTACCGCTTTTATGATGTGGTTGAGGGGCGCGTAACCATAGACGGGCAGGATGTAAAGGACGTGAAACAGGACAGTTTGCGCGCCGCCATCGGCATGGTCCCCCAGGACACGGTGTTGTTCAACGACACTATTGCCTATAATATCGGCTATGGTCGCCCCGCCGCCAGTGAAGCTGAAATTGAAGAAGCGGCAGGCATGGCCCAGATTGGCGATTTTGTCCGCTCGCTCCCCGAAGGCTTTCAGACTCAGGTTGGCGAGCGCGGACTAAAACTCTCAGGTGGTGAAAAACAGCGTGTGGCCATTGCCCGCACCATTCTCAAAGCTCCCCCCATTTTAATTCTTGATGAAGCAACATCAGCACTGGACACTCAGACCGAGCGCGATATTCAGTCGGCACTGGACGCGGTATCTCAAAACCGCACCACGCTTGTAATTGCCCACCGAC
>WFOP01000009.1 GCA_015487985.1 Hyphomicrobiales bacterium | reverse complement strand
GAAATCGTGCGAGGGAAAATGGCGCATTGATGTCGTGGGGGGTATCGTTGGCAATGGTATGGGCCAGCAAATGTCCGGCCCCGGGGGTTGCCTTGAAACCACCGGTTCCCCAACCTGCATTCAAATAAAGCCCCGCCACCGGCGTTTTGCCAATGATGGGGGAGCGGTCCGGGGTTACATCCACACATCCCCCCCAGTTTCTGAGCATGCGCATCCGGGTGAAAAGCGGGAACAATTCGCAAATCGCCGCCAGCGTATGTTCAACGGTGGGCAGGGGACCGCGCTGGGTATAGGAGACATATTGCTCGGTGCCCGCCCCGATTACCAGTTCTCCCTTTGCCGATTGGGAAATATAGGCATGAACCGTGTTGGAGGCCACCATGCAGGGGAAAACCGGGGCCACCGGCTCAGACACCAGCGCCTGAAGGGTAAAACTCTCCAGCGGCATATTCACCCCCACCATCTGCATCAGGGAACCCGAGCCGGCGGCAGCGGATATGGCAATTTTGCGGGCGCCAATGGTGCCGCGCGTGGTGTCCACCCCGCTCACGGATCCATCAACATTGCGGTTGATGCCGGTCACTTCGCAATTTTCAATCAGATGCACCCCGCGTGCCGAAGCGGCGCGGGCAAAACCCCAGGCAACCCCGTCATGGCGGGCAGTGCCGCCCCGCTTTTGCAATGCCGCCCCCAAAACGGGATAGCGCGCGCGGGGGGAAATGTTGAGCGGGGGGCAAAATTCCTTGGCCTGCTCGGTATTCAGCCAGACATTATCCACGCCGTTGGCGCGATTGGCGTGCACATGGCGCTTGAAGCTGGCCACTTCATGGGCGGAGTGGGCCAGCATCATCACCCCGCGCTGGGAAAACATCAGGTTATAATTGAGTTCCTGGGACAGGCCTTCCCACAATTTTAAGGAGTGATCATAAATTTTTGCGCTTTCATCATAAAGGTAATTGGAGCGGATAACCGTTGTATTGCGCGCGGTATTTCCCCCACCCAGCCAGCCTTTTTCAAGTACGGCAACATTGGTGATATTGTGCTCTTTTGCCAGATAATAGGCGGCGGCCAGCCCATGACCCCCCGCTCCAATGATGATGACATCATAGGATTTTTCAGGTTCAGCCTTGGCCCATTGCTGATCCCATTGCAGATTTTTGCTCAGGGCGTTGCCGATTAACGAAGAGAGGGAAAATCGGGTCATGGCAAAACAGCTAATTCCCTGCCAGCAGGGTTTTGGCCCCGGCGGTGGCGGCAATGGCGCGGAACAGTTCAATGGTTTCTCGCTTGATGCCGTTGCCCGATTGCCCCGGCTCACGAAATCCGCGGTGGGCGGAGGTTTTTACGATCACAACATCGGCAGCAAGATTTACATAAATAAACTGGCCATATATCCCCACGGCGAAAAACTCGGTGGTGGAGCCGGTTGGTATCCACCATTGATAGCCATAGCCAAACCGGGTGCCCTGATTGGCGGGGGGCGGCGCGCTGGAGGTGGTGGAGGCGCGCACCCAGTCAGCGGGAATGACCTGTTGCCCGCGCCATTTGCCATCATTGGCGAACAACAAGCCAAAGCGGGCATAATCGCGGGTGGTTATGTTCAACCCGCCAAGGGCAAATGCCACCCCGTACCCATCGGTAATATAATAGGCATCGGCCTGCGGATTTATTTTTGCCCAAAGATTTTCTTCAAACAATTCATGCAACGACTTGCCGGTGGCGGCGCGCAAAACCATCGATAGCACATGGGTATCTATGGAAACATACTGGTGCCGGGTTCCCGCAGGGGCGATGGTGCCTTTGATGGCAGCGGCAAAACCATCCATGGATTGTCCAAGGGCCAGCACCCGCCCCATTTTGTTGATGTCGGAATTGAAATCCAGATAATCTTCGTCAAACTCCACCCCCGATGCCATATTCAGCACGTTGCGAATCGAAACGCCCTCATAGGCCGATCCGTTCAGAGCGGGGACATATTTGGTGACGAGATCATCAAGGGAAGCAATTTTTCCTTCGCTCACAGCAATGCCAAACAAGGCAGAAAGGAAAGATTTTGCCACCGACCAGGAAATCCGGCGATCATCGGGGCCGGTGCCCAGATAATATTGCTCAAAGAATATCTTGTCCCCGGCCACCACCATCAGGGAAGTCGTGCGGGTATTCTGCAAAAAATCCGCCACCGAAACCATGTCCCCGAACAGGTTGAACTCTTCGGGCAGTTCTCCCAAATCTTCTTCCCAGGGGACTTCAACGGTTGAGGCCCGCACCAGATCGCGGCTCAAAAACATGGTGTTCATGGAGGAAAAATTCTCAACGATCTGTTCCTGCTTGAACAGGCCGATGACGTTATAGAGCCGCACCAGCCGATCCCTGTTTATCACAGCGGCAACAAGGATCACAACAATCAGCCCGAGCAGAAGCCAGGCGGATATTTTAAGAACTTTTTTCATTGTGTGACCCGTTCAATTTTTTGGTTGAGTGAACCAAACCGGGGACAAAAAGTCCAGACTTGCTCATGAAGTCCAGACTTGCTCATGGGTCGGGCCGGATAGCAAAACACACACCCTCCACATAAGCCGGTGATGCCATCTCTTTGGGGCCGGCGGCAATACCCAATTCCAATCAGGTCAGCGCCGCCCTTGTGCGCACACCAACTCAAAAGGGCGGAGATTTTTGCCCCTGCCCTTTCAAAACTCAAATCAGCAATCAGGCGTTAGTCAGCCAGTGCCAGATCGGTAATGGCGTGGGTCCAGGCGCCTGTTGGCTCCTTTGTGATCACCGGATCAGAACCGCCACCCATCAGGGTTGCAACCGTACGCTCATAGTCGGCCACATCAAGGGCGCCGTTGGAGCCTGCGGTCAATTTGGCCACTTCCCCCATCATGCGACGCTGATGCGCTTCAGTCTGTGCGCCTGTTTCATCGTTCTCAAGCACAATGTCCGCAGCGGCATCGGGGTTTTCTTCAGCCCACTTCCAGCCCTTCATGGACGCACGAACGAAACGAACCATTTCATCGGAAAATTCTGCATCCGCCAAACGGTCTTCAAGCACATAAAGCCCGTCTTCCAATGTGGAAACGCCTTCATCTTCATACTTGAACACAACCAGATCGTCAGGGGAAAGGCCCGCGTCAATGATCTGCCAATATTCGTTATAGGTC
>WFOP01000008.1 GCA_015487985.1 Hyphomicrobiales bacterium | reverse complement strand
GGCCTATGACGTGATGGCCTCAAAGCACATCCGGGCTGATGTGAACTACGCCTGGCCAAGTGCTGAAATCGCAGTGATGGGGGCCAAGGGCGCGACCGAAATTATTTATCGAAGCGAGTTGGGGGACGCGGAGAAGATTGCCCAACGAACGGCGGATTATGAGGCAAGGTTTGCCAATCCGTTTGTTGCCGCCGAGCGAGGGTTCATTGACGATGTGATCCTGCCGCACAATTCGCGGCGGCGGCTGATAAGGGCGTTTTCAACGCTCAAGGGGAAACGGGCCAAGGGGCCGGCCAAGAAGCATGATAATATACCTTTGTAGGGTGTGGGAAGATGGAAGCTGAAATAATAAATTCCGTCCAAGACAATACGGGAAATATCTGGGTGATGGTATCTACAGTTGCAGCGGCAATTTCCGCGTTTATTGCTGCGGTTGCGGCAGGAATTTCACTTTGGCAAGCTAGGGAGTTTAGAAAGCAAATTGCTCGTGAGGAAAAGGAAACCAAAATTCTTAGAACTTTCGAACATTCGGCCGCCGCGTCGGAGATGTTCTATGAGGAGAGAAAGAGGTTAGGGCAGAAATTTGGTAGCTGGTATGATAGCGAGCAGCTTACATTGGATGATATCGAATTAAAGTTTAAAAATTCGGCAGCTTTACTTAACTCGTTTAACTATGTGCTGAACCATTTGGGACGGATGGCTTCTGCGTATCATTATGGTGTCATTGATAAGAAGGTTGCTCGCGAACTGCATAGCTATGCATTCGTAGGGTTTTGGCGGAAGTTCGCTCCTTATTTGGAGAATGAGTTCAAGAGGAAACCAGCTTTGAAAGAACTCTATTCGTACTCGTCGGAACTCTTCGAACTATGGAATCAGGAATGAAATGCAAATTGTCACGCCGTTGAAAAACGGGGTTCAGTGTGACACGTCTGCGGTGCGATGAAATAAGGAGTTATAGGTGCAAAGACTTGCGCTGCTGGATTCCGGCTTTCGCCGGAATGACGAAAAGGGGAGACAAACTCTTGCACCTCCCCGGCCAACGAGCCGGGGTCTGGCTGTGCGAGGTCCCGGATCAAGTCCGGGATAGTGCGAGGATTAAAACGAGATGTCATTGCGAGGAGGCCAGGCCGACGAAGCAATCCAGGGGCCAAAATGCGGGCTTAGACATTCTGGATTGCCGCGCCCGAAATCGGGCTCGCAATGAAGAGAGACATAAGGAAACGAAATGACTGACCCACTATTCCATATGATATCCGAGGGGCCGCGCCCTGTTGCGCCTTTTTCCCATGCGGTTGAGAGCGATGGTTTTGTGTTTGTTACCGGGCAAATGCCCACTGACCCGAATGCGCCGGATGCGGATTTGCCTGAGGGGATTGAGGCGCAGACCCATCGGGTGATCGAGAACCTGAAAATTGTGTTGGCCGGGGTTGGGCTGGACCTTTCTCATATCATTATGGCGCGAATTTATCTGACCGAGTTTTATCGCGATTACGACCAGATGAACGAAGTCTGGCAGAGCTATTTTCCCGTTGATCGGCGTCCGGCCCGCACCACGATTGGCGTCACTGGGCTGGCACTTCATGCGCTGGTGGAAATTGATCTGGTGGTCAAAAGGCCGAAGAAATGATCGTTCAAACGTCATTGCGAGCGAACTTTTGTGAGCGTGGCAATCCAGAAGTGCCAGACGCAAGAAATGAAGAATCTGGATTGCTTCGTCGGCCTGGCCTTCTCGCAATGACAATCAAGCCAAATTAAGTGGAATAAACATGTTCAAAAAAATACTGATTGCAAATCGTGGGGAAATTGCCTGCCGGGTGATTAAATCCGCCCGAGAAATGGGCGTTAAAACCGTGGCGGTTTATTCCGATGCGGACCGGCAGGCGCTGCATGTCCGGCTGGCGGATGAGGCGGTACATATAGGTGGTTCCCCGGCCTCTGAGAGTTATCTGCTGGGCGACAAAATCATTGCAGCCTGTAAAAAAACCGGGGCTGAGGCAGTGCATCCCGGTTATGGGTTTTTGAGCGAAAACGCAGCATTTTGTGATGCGCTGACCAAGGCGGGCCTGGTGTTTATCGGTCCGCCCCCCAAAGCGATTGAAGCGATGGGGGACAAAATTACCTCAAAAAAAATTGCCGCCGAGGCCGGGGTGGCGACAGTGCCCGGACATATGGGGTTGATTGAAGACGCTAATGAAGCGGTGAAAATAGCGCGGAAAATCACCTATCCGGTGATGATAAAAGCCTCCGCCGGGGGCGGGGGCAAGGGCATGCGCATTGCCTATAATGATGAAGAGGCGCGCGAGGGGTTTACCCGTTCCAAATCAGAAGCGGCGTCGTCGTTTGGGGATGACCGGATTTTCATTGAAAAGTTCATTGAAGACCCGCGCCATATTGAAATTCAGGTGCTGGGAGATAGTTTTGGCAACTGCATCTATCTGGCGGAGCGGGAATGTTCAATCCAGCGACGGCATCAAAAGGTGATTGAAGAAGCCCCCAGCCCGTTTTTGGATGAGGCGACACGGCGGGCAATGGGTGAGCAGGCGGTGGCGCTGGCCAGGGCGGTGGATTATGCCAGTGCGGGCACGGTGGAGTTTATTGTTGATAAGAACAGGAATTTTTATTTCCTTGAAATGAATACGCGCCTGCAGGTGGAGCACCCCATAACCGAGATGATTACCGGGGTCGATCTGGTGGAGCAGATGCTTCTGGTGGCCGCCGGGGAAAAGCTGGCTTTGGCTCAAGAGGATATTTGTATCAATGGCTGGGCCGTGGAAAGCCGGATTTATGCCGAGGATCCCTATCGCAATTTTCTGCCCTCCGTTGGCCGGTTGAATATCTATCGGCCGCCCGAAGAACTGGCGGGTGACAAGCTGGTTGTGCGTAATGATACCGGGGTGTTTGAGGGGGGGGAGATTTCCACCTTTTATGATCCCATGATTGCCAAACTTTGCACATGGGCGCCGGACAGGGCAGCGGCGATCAAGGCGATGGCCGATGCGCTGGATGTATT
>WFOP01000007.1 GCA_015487985.1 Hyphomicrobiales bacterium | reverse complement strand
GGTTGCCACAGATTCATGCAACAATCAAAGTGCGCTAAATCAGTTTATGCCCGGATTTATATTCTGGTGGCCGGGCCTGCCATACCAGAACCCGTTGGCAAATGGCGCAGGGATTTCCAAAGCAGCCAAACGGCTTTGCCCCTCCCCAACATCAATCCTGCCATCCATCACATCCTGAAAAGCGTTGGCAACCGCCACCATATCCACACTATGGGGCAACAGGCGACAATGGGTGACACCCATTTGCGCCAGTTCCTCCAATTCCGCCAACAGGTTTATATAGGAATGGGAGAGGGTCTGGATACCGTTAATGGCCAAAAACTCTTTTTCATCAAGAGTTTTCAACGCCATTCCATCGGGATCTTTTTCGCAGACAAACAGGCAATTGTCCTTTATCCGATCATGGGCGCGCGCATGATAACACCGCGCAGAAATGGCCACCGAAGCCCGCCCGAAAACCTGAATTTCAACACCAACCCCCAAGCCTTTTGCCGCCTGTGCCAACAATTTTGTTGACGTTGCCGGCAACTCCACCGGCAGAGAAAAATGGGTCGCCCCCTGACCGGCCAGATACCCCATGGTTGCTTCATTATAAACATTCATCATCGGCCCGATCCGGTGTTTTTTCCCGCTGATCCGGATAAGGCCCGAACTGTTGTTGATTTCAATTTCCCGATCACTGATATCACAAATTTCCGACATCATTTTGCGCTCACGCTTTAACATGACCTCGGTCAGCGACGACATGACAACGGTTTTGCCCCCCCGCTCCAGCCGCGCCGCAACCTCCTCCTGCAACGGCTTGAAAAACGGCTCGCGCTTGGAACAGATCACCTCCCCCATATAAACAGTATCCACCGGGGATTCGTCCGCCAGACGGGCATAAAAATCCACACGCTTTTCATTACTCCAATGAAAGGGAATGGGGGCCATGGTCAGCTTCATGATTGTTCCTTTTCTCCAGTTTGCAACCGGTGATTTTCTCTAGCGCCAGGTTTTGCTTTTGAAAGCACCCTCGGTTTGCTTTTGCCCTTCGCTCAACGCCAGCAAATCGGCAAATTCAGGCTCCCGGCCATCGCGCACATCGTCCACTGCCTGACGAAAAGCCGACACGACCTTTCTGACATAGGCCCGCGAGCGCTGACGTCCCTCGATCTTGAACGCGTTCACCCCCGCCCCCATCAGGTCGGGCAGCAGGCGGGAAAGGTTCAGGGTGATCGGCTCCTCAAACGCATAATAGCCCTCTTCGCGATGAGCCACTTTATAGCGCCCCTTGCAGATGGTGGGATATCCGGCAGTTTCATCGCACGAATAACAATCAATCATATATGGCCCAAGGGTGGTGGACATGTTGCCCGCATCATCACGCTCATATTTCACATCGACTGCGGGGGAACATACCCCGTCCATATTGGTGGACAATCCGGTGATATAATTGGTCAGCGCACAGCGCCCCTCCACCATCAGCCCGTGATTTCCATAAATAAAAGTTTCAATTTCACACGGAATTTCATCGGCAATATTGCGGATTTCCGGCACGGTGAGAATGCGGGGCAGCACCACGCGTTTGACGCCAAAATTCTCACAATAGTATCGAATGGCCTCCGGGCTTGATGCCGCTGCCTGAACCGATAGGTGCAGACGCATTTGAGGGAAATTTTTGGCCACAAAATCCGCCACCCCCACATCCGCAACGATATAGGCATCCACCCCCATTTTAGCGCCTGCCTCAACACCCTGTTTCCACAAATCAAACTTGCCCGCCGGGGGAAAGGTGTTTATTGCCAGCAAAACCTTGGCCCCTTTTTCATGGGCATAGGCAACGGACTTTTCCATTTCCTCAGGGGTGAAATTCAACCCGGGAAAATTGCGCGCATTGGTGGCATTCTGAAACCCGCAATAAACCGCGTCGGCCCCCGCATCCACCGCCGTGCGCAGGGCAGCGGGGGTTCCCGCCGGGCAAATCAGTTCCGCTGTGTTGGGTTTCATCTATTTTTCCTCTGATACATTTGGCTGGTTGGCGTCCCCCATCTTACGCAAGGCACCAAGCGCCAGCTTGCCCGGCGGCCCGAACATTTCAGCCACGCTTTCAGCAATCGAGCCGTCCACATCATCCAAAGCATTACGCAGACAAACCACCGCTTCGGTGTTGCCGGTGATTTCCAGATCCCGGGAAAAAAACAAGGCATCCCCGTCCAGGTCGCAATCCACCAGTTGCAACAGGTTCAAAAATGTTCCTGCAATATGGGCTTCAAACTCAGGCAATGCAGAACGGTTTGACGCCTCCAGCAGCAAATCGTTCGGGTCAGGCCGCAAAACCAGCGCAAAGGGAAAATTTGTCGGATCAATAATAAAAACCGAATGCCGGTAGGGGCCAAGCCGATTAAACATGTCCGGGTTTTGCCGGGCAATTTTTTGCACGATACGCTTTAGAACAGGCTTTAGAACAAAAGTGGGGAAAGGCAGAGAAAATCCCCCGCGCGCACGCCGGTTATCCCGAGCAGGACGAATTGGTATCTGTGTCATGCAACGCACCTACCCCATTGCGTTGGCAAGACCCTTGATGTGCATCAAATATGGATGATTTTGCCCCGACAAGAGGCAAACGCCAGCCCCCTAATTATCCAAAAAGCTCCGCAACTTCCGGCTGCGGCTTGGATGCTTGAGCTTACGCAATGCCTTGGCTTCAATCTGGCGGATGCGTTCGCGCGTCACGCTGAACTGCTGCCCCACTTCTTCCAGCGTATGGTCCGTGTTCATGCCAATGCCAAACCGCATCCTGAGCACCCGCTCTTCACGCGGTGTGAGCGAGGCCAGCACCCGTGTTGTGGTGGCGCGCAGATTGCTCTGAATGGCACTGTCAATGGGCTGTTGCGCATTGGTGTCGGGAATGAAATCCCCCAGATTGCTGTCCTCTTCATCGCCAATCGGCGTTTCAAGGGAAATCGGTTCTTTGGCGATCTTGAGCACTTTGCGCACTTTATCCAGCGGCATTTGCAGCTTCTGGCCCAATTCCTCAGGGGTCGGTTCGCGCCCGATTTCATGCAACATCTGGCGGCTGGTGCGTACAATTTTATTAATGGTTTCAATCATATGCACCGGAATACGGATGGTGCGCGCCTGATCGGCAATCGAGCGGGTAATGGCCTGCCTGATCCACCAGGTGGCATAAGTTGAAAATTTGTAGCCCCGGCGATATTCAAATTTATCCACCGCCTTCATCAACCCGATATTGCCTTCTTGAATGAGGTCGAGAAATTGCAGGCCGCGATTGGTGTATTTTTTGGCAATGGAGATAACAAGGCGCAGATTGGCTTCGACCATTTCCTTCTTAGCAATGCGCGCTTCGCGCTCGCCTTTTTGTACGGTTTGCACGATGCGGCGGAAATCCTGCACGGTGAGACCGGTTTCCGTCGACAACATGCCGATCTGCTCGCGCAGAGTTCCTATT
>WFOP01000006.1 GCA_015487985.1 Hyphomicrobiales bacterium | reverse complement strand
GATGGATGTGGTGTGGCCGCCAGCGTTACGGATAACCTGGGTACCATTATAGTCACCAAATTTAAAGTCGTAAGCAACGCCGCCAGTGATGGACAGGCAGTTGGTGTCTGAAGAAATTGTCAGACCTGAAATGCCCAGGGCATCGCAGACGTCCAAAGAAGTAAGAACGGTGCCCAGATCAGCAGCCATTGCACTGGTCGAAAGACCGGCAGCAGCTACAGAACCGAGGATAAGGCTCTTGATTTTCATAGTTGACCTCCAAAGTCATCTTATTAAAATTACCGGAGAATTCCGGCGGTGATCGAAACGCGAACAAACTCAGTTGGTTCTAAATTTTGTACACGCACCGATCGGATAAACGATCCCATGCATGGATTCGCAAGAACGAACATACGGATCAAAACTTAAGGTGCAACACACAAAACGTGAATCCGGGGATAGTTTAATCGGTTGATGGTCAGCTGTTGCAGATTTGACACATATCCGGTTACCTGCGCTTAATGTTTATTAACAGAACCATAACAATTCCCCCCGCTGATGTTTTTCCAGTCCGGCTTTTTGCGCTACATTCACCTCAAAGCAGCTTTTGAACTTACAAAAACCCGGCAAATCCGCTGTTTGCAGTTATTGAGGTAAAAATGGAATCAGCAAAGTGTGCAATTATCACCGGTGCCGGCTCGGGAATCGGCAAGGCCGTTGCCCTTGGTATGGCCGCCGCCGGATATCATCTTGTTATATGTGGTCGGCGAACAGGGCCTTTGCAGGAAGTTGCGGCACTATGTAAGGGGGCGGGGGGAAATGCACTGGCGGTAAAATGTGATGTCACAGCAGAAACCGACGTGGTGGCCATGTTCAAAAAGGCCCGCAACCACCTTGGACATCTGGACGTGGTCTTTAACAATGCGGGTGTCTTTATGCCGGCAGCGCGCATTGACAAAACAAGTCTGGCGGATTTCCAGGCGGGGATCGATGTCAACCTGACCGGCGCGTTTCTGGTGGCAAGGGAAGCCTTTATTATAATGCGCGACCAGAAACCCCGGGGCGGGCGCATTATAAATAACGGCTCAATTGCCGCACATGTCCCTCGCCCGAACTCAGTTTCCTACAGCACTTCAAAACACGGCATTGCCGGATTAAGCAAATCCATTGCGCTTGAAGGGCGCGGACTTGATATTGCCTGCAGCCAGATTGATATCGGCAACACCGCCACAGACATGACCGCACAAATGGGGGCGGGAATGTTGCAGGCAAACGGCAGAACCGAACCCGAACCGGTGTTTGATGTGCGCCATGTGGTGGATGCGGTGCTGTTTATGGCGGGCCTGCCTCTGGATGCAAATGTGCAGAACATGACGATTTTGGCAACAAAAATGCCCTATGGAGGACGCGGATAGGTCGAGCGGGGGTCAATGGGGGTCAATGGGGGTCAATGGGGGTTAATAAGGACAAACAAAACAAGGGCAAACAAAACGCAAAAAGGGCAAAGCCAGACACAAACAAGTCAAATTAAGCAGCCTCTTAAGTCAGCCGCCCCTTATTGCTGGCAGGTTCACATAAAAAACAATACACAAAAAACGAAAGTAAACCGAAGATTTTCGAAATTCCACTTGACCTAATCGAAAACAACTCGCAATCTCTTGTTTAAGGGAGCGGGTATCGAATACATCAGAGTCAATCCGAATGAAACTCGGAATGGCCTGCTGTTCGGATGCTCGGCGTTTTTATGTAAAAAGCGCGGTGCGGATAAATGCTCAACTCCCGTTATGGCGGCAGGTTTCAGACAGTTCTGTTGCCTTGCTTTGGATAGACACAGGGAGAAAACAAAATGATCTTGAAAAAACTTAAAGTCGCGGCACTGGCTGCGAGTGCGTTTGTTGCACTGAGCGGTTCGGCTCTTGCACAAACGGAAATCTCGTGGTGGCATGCCATGGGCGGCGCCAACGGGGAAAGAATCGACCGGATGGCGGCAGAATTCAACGCAATGCAGTCCGATTATGTGATCGTGCCCTCCTATAAAGGCAACTATACTGAAACCATGACAGCAGCAGTTGCTGCATTCCGGGCCAACCAACAGCCGCATATCGTGCAGGTTTTTGAAGTTGGCACCGCGACCATGATGGCAGCCAAGGGCGCTGTATATCCGGTTTATGAATTGATGGCGGATGCGGGTGTTCCGTTTGACAAGTCGGTTTATCTGCCTGCCGTGGTGTCCTATTATGAAGACACCAATGGCAACCTGCTTTCTCTTCCGTTCAACAGCTCAACGCCGGTTCTGTGGTACAACAAGGATGCGTTTGAAAAAGCCGGGATTGAATCTCCCCCCACAACATGGGACGAGATGAACACAGCGGCTCAGGCGCTGCTGGATAGCGGGATGTCCTGCGGTTATTCATTTGGCTGGCAGTCATGGGTAATGATCGAGAACTTCAGCGCATGGCACAATATTCCCATGGGCACTCAGGAAAACGGCTTTGCCGGCATTGACGCCCGTCTGACATTTAACAATGAGGCGGTGGTAAATCGCCTTCAGGCCATCGCGGACAGTCAGGAAAGCGGCATCTTCAAATATGGCGGTCGTCGCGGTGATTCTCTTTCCATGTTCACCTCCGGGGAATGTGGCATGTGGATGAACTCTTCCGCCTATTATGGCTCAATGGTTTCCCAGGCTGAATTTGATTTTGGCCAATCCATGCTGCCGCTTGATACCGATGTGGCCGATGCCCCGCAAAACTCCATCATTGGCGGTGCAACTCTTTGGACACTGCGCGGCAAGGATGAAGCCGACTATAAAGGTGTTGCTCAGTTCCTGAACTATATTTCTTCGGATGAGGTTCAGGCCTGGTGGCATCAGGAAACCGGCTATGTGCCGATTACAACCGGTGCGGCAACTCTGTCTGAAGAACAAGGGTTTTATGTTGAAAACCCGGGTACAAACACGGCTATTGAACAGTTGAGTCTGAATGCGCCAACGCCAAATTCACGCGGCGTTCGCTTCGGTAACTTTGTTCAGGTCCGCGATATCATCAACGAAGAACTCGAAGCATTATGGGCCGGTTCCAAAACCGCTCAGGAAGCTATGGATGACGCCGTTGAACGTGGCAATGAACTGCTGGCTAAATTTGAACGTGCCAACAGCTAGGATTTTCTCCTGAGGAAAACCATCCCGGTCTGCAAAAATCTACTTTGCAGGCCGGGCTTTATAGTAAAATATTGACCATCTGATTTTTGAAGTGAAAGCGGCCTGATGTTAAAACGCGTACATTTTGGCACCTCGATACTGCCCTACCTGCTGGTG
>WFOP01000005.1 GCA_015487985.1 Hyphomicrobiales bacterium | reverse complement strand
GGCAAATGTCAGCATGGCGTCGGACATGGTTTTCAACAGGCCGGCAACGGCACTCAGCAACATATCAGAGCCACGTTCAGAGCCGTCATCAAATACGTTATTGCCTTTTTCATCCAGCAGCGAAAAATGCACATGAAAGCCGTTGCCGGCGCGTTTGGCATAGGGTTTGGCCATAAAGGTGGCACCAAACCCGTGTTTGCGGGCAATGCCGTGCACCAGCCGTTTGAAGAACACCGCATCATCTGCGGCGCGTAACGGGTCGGCCACATGGAGCATGTTTATTTCAAACTGCCCGGCCCCGTTTTCCGAAATTGCGGCATCGGCGGGAATATTCTGTAATTTGCACGCTTCAAACACATCGCTGATAAAGGCGTCGAAATGTTCAAGTTCATCGAGAGAAAGCACACCATCGCCATTCAGGCGTTTGCCGGTAACCGGAGATTTTGGCGGAATTGGCCGGTTGCTGGCCGGGTCCACCAGATAAAATTCAAGCTCGGTGGCCACCACCGGGGTCAGGCCCAATTTGGAAAATTTCTGCACCACCGCGCCTAACGCGCGGCGCGGGTCGGCATTAAAAGGGGCGCCGTCTTCCAGCGCCAGCCAGACGGGCACCATTGCGGAAAGTTTGTCGCCCCATGTTACCGGCAAAAGACCCCGCCCGGTATGTTCACCAATGCCATCGGCGTCGCCGGTTTCAAAGACCAGTTCACTGCCTTCAATATCCTCCCCCCAGATGTCCACACCCACAACGGACAGGGGCAGACGCACTTCATTGGCGAGAATTTTGGGCAGTTTTTCAATCGGCAGACGCTTGCCCCGCAACACGCCATTCAAATCGCACACCACCACCCGCACATTGTCCAGCTCGGGATGAGCATCCAGCCAGTTTTGAGGATTGAGTTTGGTCAAGGAAGAACTCTTGCGGCTTGAAAATGTGATATCTTTATGCAAATGATATATCTTTAGTGACCCCCAAGGTCAACCAACCCCGCAATCATATGGTTTGCAAAACCGGAAAGGAATTCTGATGGTCAATTCAACACAGTTTGATCTACCCGAAATTTCCGGCGAATACATCACGGCCCATGAAGCGGTTTATCATCGCCTGCGCAACGCCCTGATGGTGGGGGCAATCAAGCCGGGCACCGCCATGGCCATCCGCGCGCTGGCTCAGTATCTGGGGCACAGCCCCACCCCGGTGCGCGAGGCTTTACGGCGCTTAAGTTCAGAAAACGCGTTGCAGGTATTGGATAACCGCCGGATTATCGTGCCTTTTATCAATGCCGGGCAGTTTGATGAGCTGATATTATTACGCATCAAACTGGAATGCCTGGCGGCAGAGAGAGCCTTGCCCTATGTGTCTCAGGTGCTGATTGAAAAGATGATTGGCATTGATGCAACAATGGACCGGGCCGTCACTCGGAAGCATTTCGATATGCTTTCAGTGTTGAACCAGCAGTTTCATACCGTTCTTTATGCCGCCAATCCCAACCAGACCGTCATGCCCCTGATTGAAAGTGTCTGGCTGCAACTGGGGCCATTTCACCGGCAGATGATGGACAAAACCCTTTCCTATTATCTGGTGGACCACCATAAGCACATAATCGGCGCTCTTAATAATCGCGATAAAAAAGAGCTTTGCTCGGCTATCGAAGCGGATATTCGCGAAGGTATCGGGCGGGCGGGCCAAGAGGTTTTGGCCGGAACAGATGCAAAATATGCGTGAAATTAATCTGTAAGGAATGCAAAGAATGCTTGAACTCAATAACACCGCTCTGTTGCAAACCCGGGCCTATGTAAACGGGGAATGGCTTGAAACAGCCAAGCGCATGGATGTGAGCAATCCTGCGACAGGCAAAAACATTGCCAGCGTCAGCGACCTTGGTGTGAAAGACGTCAGCAAAGCCATTGATGCCGCCTATGAGGCGAAAAAAGGCTGGGCCGCTCTAACGGGCAAAGAACGGGCCGCCTATTTGCGCAAATGGTTTGAACTGATGGTTGCCAACGCCGATGATCTGGCCAAAATCCTCACCGCAGAAATGGGCAAACCCATCGCAGAAGCCAAGGGGGAAATCCTTTATGGCGCTTCTTTTGTGGAGTGGTTTGGCGAAGAAGCAAAACGCATTTACGGGGACACGATTCCCGGTCACCAGCACGACAAGCGCATTGTGGTTATCAAGCAGCCCGTCGGTGTTGTCGGCTCCATTACCCCGTGGAATTTTCCCAATGCGATGATTGCGCGCAAAGTGGCCCCCGCTCTGGCCGCCGGGTGCACATTTGTTGCCCGTCCGGCAGAACTTACTCCCCTTTCGGCGCTGGCCATGGCTGTGCTGGCGGAGCGGGCGGGCATCCCTGCGGGGGTGTTCAACGTGGTGCCAAGTTCAGACGCCGCCGCCATTGGCAAAGAGCTATGTGAAAACCCCAAGGTTGCCAAAATCACCTTTACCGGCTCAACACGGGTGGGCAGGATTTTGCTTCGCCAGTGCGCTGAAGGCATAAAGAAAGTCTCGCTGGAACTTGGCGGCAATGCGCCGTTCATCGTGTTTGATGATGCGGATATGGAGGGGGCAATTGAGGGGGCGATGATTGCCAAATATCGCAACGGGGGGCAAACCTGCGTATGCGCCAACCGGATTTACGTGCAAGCGGGCATCTATGATGAATTTGCCAAACGGCTTAAAAATGCGGTTGGGGAACTACGAGTCGGGGATGGCTTTGACAGCCAGAATACCACCGGCCCCCTCATCAACGAAGCGGCGGTCACCAAGGTGCAAACCCATATCAGCGATGCGGTTTCCAAGGGGGCAAAAATTATTACCGGGGGCGAACGCCACCAGCTTGGGGCAACATTTTTTGAACCAACGGTGATGACCGGTGTCACCCCGAAAATGATTGTGGCCAAAGAGGAAACCTTTGGGCCGCTGGCGCCTTTGTTCAAATTTGAAACCGAGGACGAAGTCATCAGCATGGCCAATGACAGTGAATTCGGGCTGGCCGCTTACTTTTTCGCCCGCGACATTGCCCGGGTGTGGCGGGTGGCTGAAAAACTTGAAACGGGCATGGTTGGCATCAATACCGGCATCATTTCAACCGAAGTCGCCCCCTTTGGCGGAGTGAAACAATCGGGGTTGGGGCGCGAAGGTTCCAAATACGGAATCGAAGACTTTCTGGAAATCAAATATTTGTGCTTCGGGCAAATCGCTTAACCCGTTTGCTTTTTTACACGAGGAGACATTTCATGTCAGCCATTACCAATCACCTGCCGACAAAAGAACTTCAGGCGCTGGACGCCGCCCACCATATGCACCCGTTTTCCTCCGGGGCTGATATTTCCGCCAACGGCGCGCGGGTGATTACCGGCGCTGAGGGGGTGATGCTGACGGATTCTGAAGGGGAAAAAATCCTTGATGCCATGGCCGGGTTGTGGTGCGTGAATGTGGGGTATGGACGAGCCGAAATGGCCGATGTTGCGGCGCGCCAGATGATGCAGTTGCCCTATTATAACACGTTTTTCAAAACCACCCATGTGCCCGCCATCGCGTTGGCCAAACGTCTGGCCGATCTGGTGCCGGGGCATCTGAACCATGTGTTTTATGCCGGTTCAGGCTCTGAAGCCAACGACACCAATATCCGCCTTGTGCGCCACTATTGGGCCACCAAAGACAAGCCGCAAAAGAAGATAATAATCTCACGCCACAATGCCTATCACGGCTCAACGATGGGTGGGGCCAGTCTTGGGGGCATGTCCGGAATGCACGCACAGGGGGGGCTGCCAATCCCCGATATTGCCTATATTGACGAACCCAACTGGTATGTGGATGGGGGGGATACCAGCCCCGAGGATTTTGGACTGGAGCGGGCGCGCCAGCTTGAGGCAAAAATTGCAGAGCTTGGCGAAGACAAAATTGCCGCCTTCATTGCCGAGCCGGTGCAGGGCGCGGGGGGTGTGGTTATTCCACCGACAACCTATTGGCCTGAAATCCAGCGCATTTGCGATGCCCATGACATATTGCTGATTGTTGACGAGGTGATTTGCGGGTTTGGGCGCACCGGCAACTGGTTTGGCTCTGATACCTATGGTATCCGGCCCGATATTATGACCATCGCCAAGGGACTGAGTTCGGGTTATGCCCCCATTGGCGGCTCGATGGTATCGGATGAAATTGCCGACACCATTGCCAATTCCGGGGACTTTAATCACGGCTACACCTATTCAGGTCACCCCGTCGCCGCTGCGGTAGCGCTGGAAAATCTGCGCATTCTTGAAGAAGAAAAAATCGTTGAAACAGTGCGCAATGAGACCGGTCCCTATCTTGCTCAAAAGTGGAGACAGTTGGGGGATCATCCGCTGGTGGGACAAGCTGATATTGTGGGGATGATGGGGGCTTTGGCCCTGTCGCCGGACAAAAGCGCGCGTGCGCCCTTTGCCGCTGAAACCGGCACTGCCGGTTTGATCTGCCGGGACTTTTGCTTCGCCAACAATCTGATCATGCGCCATGTGGGGGACAGAATGATTATTTCGCCGCCACTGATTATCGGCAAAGCCGACATTGACGTTTTGATCGAGCGGGCGGTCAGGTCGCTGGATCAGGCTTTGGTAAAACTCAAAGCCGAGGGGCTTTTCAAATAAGGCTGATTGTGCGAACCGCCCTCTTTGATCGAAAACCTGGCCTAAAACCCAAGGCCCGCCAGCGGGTCGGTGTTAAGAAACCAGGCGTGGGCGCTGAACAGTATCCAAAGATAGGTCAGCGCTGACACCACGAGCCAAAGCAATGAACTGGCGGGAATTTTCAAATCCATCCGTCCGCTGAGCAAGGCAACAAAAGGAAACAGCGACGTCTTATCTGCCAGCGTCTGCCACTGCTCAGGCCCAAGGCGGCGTTTGGTGCGCCTGTCAACAACAACAAAGCCCATAATTGCCAGCAAAACCATGCCGCCAAACATGGTCAGGGACACCACGTCTCCATTGGGAAACAGGTGCACCAGCGCCCAGATGCCAAACCCCCACAAAACCGGATGTCGGGTCACCTGGACCGACAGGCCGGGGGTGGTATCCAGCGTTTTTTTGCGCAAAGAAACCGACAAGGGATTGGGTTCAAAAAGCCCGGCCAGCACCAGCCATATGGAAAATGGCATGGCGATGATAGTTGCCCACCATTGCCAGTCTGCAGCCCCCCAAAGCCCGATATAGGGGGCGCGCTGCCCCGCCATTATCATCCATGTCAGCAAGCCAATTGACAAAAATGAATAGGCGATGAGATATGCTCGTCGCCCGAACACAGCAATCAGTTTCGGGCGCACAATTGGCGAAGGGGGGATGACATGCGCCAATAAAAATATGGCGACAGAAAGCACAAATTCACTCAAATCCTCAATCCCCGTTCTTAAAAAAATGGACCGGGATGATGCTTAGAGCGATTTAACGATTAAGGGAAGCGCAAGCTGAACTAACGCCTATATTGAGCCAGCAATTCGTCCACTTCTTCGCTTGAGCCCAAAACCACGGGCACCCGCTGATGAATATTATCGGGCTTATGTTCCAAAATCCGCGTGGTGCGCATAAAGGCCTTGCCCCCCGCAACCTCCACCAGCATGGCCATGGGGTTTGCCTCATACAAAAACCGCAGTTTGCCGCTTTCGCCCCCCGGTTTTGCCAGTCCGGGATAGATAAAAATGCCGCCCCGAATAAACAGGCGATGCACATCGGACACCATGGCCCCCATCCAGCGCATGCCAAAATCCTTGTTTCTGGGTCCACTTTTACC
>WFOP01000004.1 GCA_015487985.1 Hyphomicrobiales bacterium | reverse complement strand
GGCATAGATATTACCGTCGTCGGCGAGAATTGCCGCGCCGACAAAAAAACCGGAATAGGGCGCATGGGCATTTTTGCGCACGCTGTCTGCCGCTTCGAACAGGGTCTGGCCGATGCTCTCCATAATTAAATCTCCCAAATTTTCACGCCGTTACAAATCGGCGTGACCATCCTTGGCAACAGGGGTGCTAACGCTCTTTGACATAGGGAATGCCCCCGGCTTTTGGCCCCACTGCCTTGCCGATAAATCCTGCCAGCAGAACAACAGTCAGGATATAGGGCAGCGCCTGAACAAGCTGTACCGGCACTTCGCCAATTATGGGCAATTCAGCCCCTTGCATGAAGTTGCCAAGGGCTGAGAGGAAACCAAACAGCAAACAGGCATAAAGCGCGGGAACGGGCATCCATTTGGCAAAAATCAAAGCGGCCAGAGCAATAAATCCACGCCCGGCGGTCATGTCTTTGACGAACCCGGAGGACATGCCGGTGGACAGATAAGCCCCGGCAATACCGCACAAAATACCGGTAATCAGCACCGCCTTGAAACGCATCATATTGACGTTGACACCGGCGGTATCCACGGCCTTGGGATTTTCGCCCGAGGCGCGCAAACGCAGGCCAAAGCGGGTGCGAAACAGCACAAAATAGGTAATGGGAACGGCAAAGAAGGCAGCATAGACCAGCACGTTGTGTCCTGAAAGCAATTCGGAATAAATGCTGCCAACAACCGGCACTTCGGCCAGTTGGTCGGCAAAGGGAAAATCAAACCCGTTAAAACGCGCATCGCCGTTCAACTGCGGGGTGCGTCCGCCCTGTCTGAACCAGGTCTGGCCCAAAAGCGTTGTCAGGCCCGCTGCAAGAAAGTTAATGGCCACACCTGAAATAATCTGATTGCCACGGAAGGTAATCGAGGCCACCCCGTGCACGAGAGCCATGGCCACGGACACCCCAATTCCGGCAAAAAGCCCCAGCCATGCAGAACCGGTCAGGGCCGCAACAACCGCCGCACCAAAGGCACCGGCCAGCATCTTCCCCTCAAGGCCAATATCAAAAATGCCGGCCCTTTCAGAATAAAGCCCCGCCAGACAGGCGAGCAACAAAGGCACCGTCAGGCGAACGGTGGAATCCAGCAACAAAATCAAAGAATCAAACAATTCCATTTCCGCCTCCTAACTTTTGGACGATGCCGGCGCATCGTCACTTTTTTCAGATTTTGAAAATTCAAGCATCCCAAACATCATTTCCAATGGTCGCCGGAACAGACCTTCCATGGCGCCGGTGAACAAAATCACCAAGGCCTGAATAACCAAAATCATTTCACGGGTAACGGCGGGCATCATGAAGGCCAGTTCCTGCCCTCCCTGATAAAGGGCACCGAACAGCAATGCGGCCAGGGCAATACCAATGGGATGGTTCCGCCCCATCAACCCCACGGCAATCCCGACAAATCCATAGCCAAACACGAAATCCAGCACCAGGCGGTTTTGAACGCCAAGCACTTCGTTCAGGGCAATCATCCCGGCAACCGCGCCCGAAATCGTCATGGCAATCATGACGATGGCGGAATTTGAAATCCCGGCATAATGGGCCGCACTGGGGTTCTGACCCATGGTGCGGATTTTATAACCAAGTTCAGTGCGCCAAAGCAAAATATAGGCAGCAATCAATGCCGCGACAGCGACAAAAAACATGACGTTAAGGGGGGAATATCCGAAATAGTCCCACCACTCACGCAGTTGGGGCATTCTGCCTGCATTTACAACCGTGGCGCTTTCAGGGGCCATATTGTCAGACTGTTTAAGCACCCTGTTGAGCATATAGACCATGAACGCGGAGGCGATAAAGTTAAACATGATCGTGGTAATCACCACGTGAGAACCGCGTTTTGCCGCCAGATATCCGGGCACAAATCCCCAAAATCCCCCAATTGCCGCCGAAGCAATCATGGCCAGGGGCATCACCAGCAACCAGTGGGTCTGGTCCAGCGCCAGGGCCACAAGAATGGCCCCCAGCCCCGCCACATAGGCCTGGCCCTCAGCACCAATATTGAATTGTCCGGCGTGGGAGGCGATGGAAAATGCCAGCCCGGCAAAGATAAAGTTCGTGGCGAAATGGAGCGTATAGCCCAGCCCTTCGCCATATCCGAATGCACCGAACAGCAGTATTTTCACCGCCTCAATGGGGTTTTCACCAATAATGAGCACCACAAGGCCCGAAATCAGAAAAGCGAGGGTGAGATTCAAAAATGGAACGAGAATCAAATCTGCCCATCGGGGCAATGGTTTACGCACAATCATTTTGCGCTCTCCTTGTTATTGGCTTCCCGCTTATCCGATTCCGGGGCATTGTCAGCACTTACCCCGGCCATCAACAGGCCCAATTCCGCTTCCGTGGCGGTTGCGGGGTCAGCTTCACCCACAATATGTCCATCAAACATCACCAAAATCCGGTCTGCCAGAGAGCGGATTTCATCCAACTCAACCGATACCAGCAAAACCGCTTTGCCCGCATCGCGCATGGCAACAATCTGATTGTGAATAAACTCGATGGCGCCAATATCCACCCCGCGGGTGGGCTGCCCCACGACCAGCACATCCGGGTTGCGGCTCATTTCACGGGCAAGTACGATTTTCTGCTGATTTCCCCCCGAAAAATTGGCCGCCTTGAGCCGGTTATTGGCCGGGCGAATATCATATTTTTCTATGTGTCGGTTGGCTTCTTCGCGGGCGGCGGGGATAGAAAGAAAAGCCCCTTTGCCATATTTGTCATCATCCTGATAACCAAGAATGGCATTTTCCCATTGCTCAAAGGTGACAACAAGGCCCAGTTCCTGCCGGTCTTCGGGGACATGGGCCACACTCATGTCGCGCAGTTTGGCCGCGCCGTCATCCCCCTTGATAACAACTTCTTTTCCCTTGACGATCAACTGGCCGCTGTCAGCCTTTCGCATGCCGGTTATGGCTTCAAGCATATCCGACTGGCCGTTGCCCGACACACCGGCAATCCCCACAATCTCTCCGGCGCGCACTTCAAAATTTATGCCCTTGACGCGGGTGATATCCATATCGTCCTTGACCACGAGGTCCCTGACTTCAAGCTTGACATCGCCCGGATTGCTTGGCCCCTTGTCCACACGCAGCAAAACCCGGCGCCCCACCATCAGTTCGGCCAGTTCAGCCGGGTCGGTGTTTTTTGTTTCAAGGGTTTTAACCATCGCCCCTTGCCGCATCACCGAAACATCGTCGGTAATGGCCATGATTTCCCGCAATTTATGGGTAATCAAAAGGATGGTCTTGCCCTGTTTTCGCAAGGTTTCAAGAACCTTGAACAGGTGATCGGCTTCTGAGGGGGTCAGCACGCCGGTCGGCTCATCCAAAATCAGAATTTCTGCACCCCGATACAGGGCCTTGAGGATTTCCACCCGCTGCTGACCGCCAACCGACAAATCCTCAATCAGGGCGTCCGGGTCAACTTCAAGCTCATAGTCCCTGGCAAGCTGCGCTAAAACCTTGCGCGCCTTGTCAAGACTTGGCTGCAACAGGGCATCGTCTTCCGCCCCTAAAATTACATTTTCCAGAACAGTAAAATTGTCCACCAGCATAAAATGCTGATGCACCATGCCAATACCCAGTTCAAGGGCGTGGCTTGAATCCTTGATGGTGACCTCCTTGCCATCAACAAAAATTCTTCCCGTTTCCGCAGTATAAAATCCATAAAGAATCGACATCAGCGTGGTTTTACCAGCGCCGTTTTCCCCCACGATGCCATGGACCGTGCCACGGGTTACTTTGAGATCAATGTCTTTATTGGCGTGAACAGGGCCGAAATGCTTGTTTATACCTGCAAGTTCAATGGCCAGCTGCGGAGCGGCATTTTGTGAAACAGCGGTCCCAGAGGACCGCTGCTCATTTGCCTGACTTTTGTCAGTCATTTATTGAACTACCCCGATTACATTGCCGGTGGGCAAGTGTTGTCATCCAGATAGTTGTGAACCACGATTTCACCGGAAATGATTTTTGCCGTCAGCTCTTCAACTGTTGCTTTCATTTCGTCGGTAATCAGGTCAGCGTTATATTCATCAAGCGCCCAGCCAACACCGCCATTTGCAAGGCCCATGACGTTCAAGCCGGAAGTCCATTCCCCGGTCGTGCCGTCTGTAAAGGCGTTTGCCACGGCAACATCAACCTGCTTGAGCATGGAGGTGAGAACCGAGCCGGGCTGGATATAGTTCTGGTTTGCATCCACACCGATTGAGAACTTGCCTTCATCAGCTGCGGCCTGAAGCACACCAAGACCCGAACCGCCGGCGGCAGCATAAATCACATCTGCACCGCGTGCAAAGGCAGCTTTTGCCAATTCACCGGCTGTGATGGGATCGTTCCATGCAGCAGGCGTTGTGCCGGTATAGTTTTCAAATACTTCAATGTCCGGGTTGATGGTCTGGGCACCCTGAGCATAGCCACAATAGAATTTGTGGATCAGCGGAATGTCCATGCCGCCAACAAAACCGATTTTGCCGGTTTCTGATTTCATGGCGGCAAGCGCGCCAACCAGGAATGAACCTTCGTGCTCGTTAAATACAACCGAACGAACGTTTGGCGCATCTACAACCATGTCGACGATGGCAAAATTTGTGTCCGGAAATTCTGCGGCAACTTTTTCAAGCGCGGAAGCCCAGGAGAAACCTGCAACCACAACCGGGTTTGAACCACGACGTGCAAACTGGCGAAGCGCCTGCTCGCGCTGCGCATCTGCCTGAAGTTCGATATCCTGAAAGCTCATGCCGGTCTCTTCGGCCCATCCGGTGGCACCATTATAGGCGCTTTCGTTAAAGCTCTTGTCGAACTTTCCGCCCAGATCATAAATGATCGCAGGTTCAGCCATTGCAGAACCGGCAAGAACAGCACCAAGTGCAACACCGCCTGCAAGAACGCCAAGACGTTTAGTGAGGGTTTTCGTTTTCATTTTTGTTAATCTCCCTGTCTTCGTTTCGGGTGGCGACTGGTGTCGCCGGGATTCATCCCGATAAAACGATAGGTCATAATTCAAGCGTGCAAATGACGCCGGGGCAAGCAAAAAGATTAAATTTTTGACCAATTGTTCAATTTTCTGTGATTACAGGGTTAAAACGGGGCCATCTATGGCGATTGCATCGGCTTTATCATGGGTGACCAGCAGGGTGGGAATTTTACGCCGGGTCACCTCCGCGCTCACCAGTTGGCGCATCGAATCACGCAAATCTGCATCCAGTTTTGAAAATGGCTCATCCAGCAGCAAGGCGTTGGGCCTTGAGGCAATAACCCGGGCCAGCGCCACACGGGCCTTTTGCCCCCCTGAAAGCGTATCGGGGTCCCGGTCTGCGAATTCTCCCATGGAAATATCATGGAGCAATGAGCGTGCTTTATCACACCGTTCAGCCATTTTACCCCCCGGCGGCAGGGCAAACAGAATATTCTGCAATACGGAAAAATGAGGGAATAACAGGGGATCCTGAAACAGCACCCCCACCCGCCTTTTTTCCGCCGGCAAAGAGGTGATGGATTGCCCGTTCAATAAAATATTTCCGGTGCACGAAAAAGAGCGCGGCAAAAACCCGGCAATTGCACTGATCAAAGTGGACTTGCCCGACCCGGACGCTCCCATGAGGGTTAAAATCTCACCGGGACCAATAATAGCGTGCATTCCCAATAATTTACGCGGACCCTGAAAAATTTCAACATTATCAAGTTGCAGGCCTGCCGGGGTTGGTTTTTTGGTCGGATCGGTCATTTACGCCACACTTCTGACTTTACTCCACACTTCTGACTTGCAGGCCCGCCCGATTGGCCCAAAGCAATTTGGGCACAAGGTTTGCCAGCGCAAACACTATCAGGGGCAACAGGGTCTGCACCAGTGCATAGGTGCCAATTACCCGCCTGTTCCCCCCACTTGCCAACGCAATGGCCTCTGTCGTCAAAGTGGGTTGACGCCCCGCGCCAATCAGCAATGTTGGCAGATATTGCGCGATGGAAACCGCAAAACCAAGGGCAAAGGCGGCCAGAACCGGGCGCAGCAAAATGGGCAGCCGTATGGTCCAGAAAGCCCTGTTCATACTTTTACCCAGAGAGCGGGCCACGCTCAGATAACGGGTATCAAACGTATTCCATGGGTCGGAAAGCGTCAGATAAATATAGGGGTAGGTGAAAATCATATGAACAAGGATAACCGCCCACAGGGTGCCATCAATGGAAAAGCGGATAAAAAGTACCGAAAGCCCCCCCACAAAGGCAATCTGGGGAACCAGTAGCGGGACATAGATTGTCCACCAGGCCAGTCTGGTGGCGCGCCTGTTACTGCGATATTCATTTTCAAGGGAAGCCAAAACAAGCGCTAAAGACAATGTCGCGGCCCCAAGGGCGATTATTGTGGCGCGCACCCCGGTTGCCCACAGATTTGAGGCCTCGGCAGACCAACTTCTCAGCGTCCAGACCCGGGGCAGGGCATCGGGAAAACGCCACACCCCGGCAAAGGACCAAAGCGCCAAAAGAACAAGCCCCACACTGACAACCAAAACGCTTGTGGCCATCAAGAGGGACGACAAAAACCGCAAAAATTTATCGCGTTTGAAACGCCACCCCCGCAGGGCCGCCATGCGCCCCAGATTCAGTACCAGATATTCTCCGGCCCACCAGGTCAGTACCGCCAGCAAGGTTATGGCCACCTGAATAATTGCACCGGCAGCAGCGGTGGTGCGCATGGACAGGTCGGGATCGTTCATCCAGTGCAGTATGCGTACGGATAATGTGGGGGGGGCAACCGGTCCCAGAATAAGCGCCACATCAATGGTGGAGGAGGCAAAGGCAATCACGGCAAATACCGGCAGTCTGATCTGGAGATAAACACCGGGGAAAACCGAGAGAAACCAGCTCCATATGCGCCCATATCCCATACTGGCGGCAATCCGGGTGCGCCGGAAATCCGTTTGGGGCAGGGCGGCCATTGTGACAAAAAACAAAAAGGGAATTTCTTTCAATATCAGCCCCAGTGCCAGGGATAGTCCGGCAGGATCATTGACGACCAACCAGTCGGGCGGGCGCTCAAAACCGCTTAATTCGGGGGAAACCAGGCGGATCAGAAAGCCCGAAGGGGCAATGAGAAACAAGAGGCCAAATGCGGCCACGGCGTGGGGCACCGCCAAAACGGGTTTCATAATCCCCCAGATCCAGACAAACCAGCCAGAGCTAAGGAAAGTGGCAATGAACAGCATGACAATGGTGAGGGATATCAGCGCCGTTAAAATGCCAATCCAATAGGACAGGCCTGCCGATGTCCAAAATCCGGGCGTATTCAAAACCGCTTCAAATGAGCCGGAGGCGGATTGAAGCGGCTCAAGCGAATGGGACCACCAGCCCCCCTTCCAGTCAAGGGCAGTGCCCAGCAAAGAAAGGGTTGCCACACCGATGGGAATAAGGAGCAGGGCCAGAACCAGCGCCGGCACAATCGCAAGGGGCGAGGATTTTGCATTCATGGGCAGTCCTTTGGCAGATGCTTGAACACACCGGCACCCTGACGCGCGGCAAAGCCCGGATTCAAACGCCTATTGCCCACCATAGCGCCGGAGCCATTCCGCATCCAGCGCTGTACTCCAAAAAGCATCCGGTTCGCTCAGGGTTGCCCCAAGTTCTGCGGCATCAAGCGTTGCGGCCCCGCTGGTCAGCTCGCTGAAATAGCGGCGTTGTTCGGCATTGAGCTTGGACATGGCCAGCACGGTGGGATCACCCCAGATTTCCTCGTCGCTTTTGCGGGCCTGTGCTTCAGGGGAGAGCAAAAAATTGGCCACCACCATCGCCCCCGCCCTGGCGTTGGCATTAAAGGGAATTGCCACAAAATGGGCATTGCCGATGGAGCCATAGTCCATGACAAACGAACGGGTTGTCTGGGGCAACAGGCCCTCATTTATCGCAGAAGAAGCCTCGCCGGGGTTAAAGGTCATGGCGATATCAATTTCATTGTCCGAAAGCAGGGTCTTCAGATGGGTTGTGTCGGCGGCAAACACTTTGCCTGAACGCCACAAATCGGGGTGGATTTTATCGAGCCATGCCCACAAGGGCGCGGTGGCGGCTTCAAAGGTTTGTCGATCGGGGGTTGAAAAAAGCAATTCCCTGTCTTCAATCAGTCCATAAAGCACCTGTTTTAGAAATGTGGTGCCAATGAAATTTGGCGGCGCCGCATAGGTGAAACGGCCCGGATTTTCACGAATCCAGCTTTCAAGATCCTCAAGATTTTTCGGGGGAGAGGCAAGGTTGGCGGAATCATAATAAAAGGTCAATTGAGCCGTACCCCAAGGGCTTTCAAGCCCCTGTACCGGCTCGGTGAAATCTGATGTCAGCACAGGCTTGTTCTCAAAATCCGTCAGCGCATAATTGGGCAGGGATGTGGACCACGCATAGGGCAATAAAAGCCCCTGATGTTTCATGGCTGAAAAGTTCTGCCCGTTGATCCAGACCAGATCAACCGCGCCACCCTCATTGCGGCCCGCCTGCTGTTCCGCCAGAACACGGGCCACCACGTTGGCGGTGTCAGAAACCTTGACCTGTGTCAGTTTGACCCCGTAGCGGCTTTGTACCTGCCGGCCCACCCAGGCAATATAGGCATTGATGTTTTGTGCGCCCCCCCACGCATGCCAGAAAACCTCCTGACCCTTTGCTTCAGCCAAAACACTGTCCCAGTCAGCGGGATCGGGATTATGTTCGGCCGCGATTGCCGGAGAAACAAAAAACACCAGCGCGGCAGAAATCAGAAAGTATCTGGCAAGGTGGACAATGTTGACAACAAAGGACCTGATGGCGGAGAGATGCATGGGAAAATTTCCTTTTTTTCCTACCTGCCCCGATTAGTCCAACAGGTCAATACACACGCGTTCACCGACATGTGAACATCTTTATTCGCTATGCTCCAGTTGCTGGTTTTTGGGTAGCATCGGCACCCCCATCGCGCTGGAAAACCGCGCCATGAACCGGTCGATAATCCCTTGCGCGCTTTTACCAACGATGGTTTTACCCAATGCCATGATGTGTTTTGAGGCCCCCCCATTGGCACTAAACGTCAGCAAGGTGCCTGTGGAGAGGTTCTCAGGTTCAAAAATACCCGTTTGCCCGTTTTGCAGGCGGAGCGCATCCTCGTTTTCACTTTCAGGATCAGGCCAATATCCATCCTGTTGCAAATGCGCAAGGTCTCCGGGGGCAATTTTATAATCCGCCAGCTCAATATCGGCGGACCCATGGGCCAACCCCAGCACGCCCCCGCGTCCGCGCCCGGACAGGGTGTATTTTTGCGCCTCATCCACATCGCTCAAGGTCAATTCCCCGGAAAATCTGGGCTTCATGACACCCAGATTGACCTGAATGGTCAAATCAAGGGTGGCGGATGAACTCCATGCAATATTCTGACATCGCGGAATTGCCTGCTGGAGCACGCGCGTGTCATTGAGCGCCTGCCAAACGTGCCAGCGATCGGCAAAAATCAGATAGGTTCCGCTAAATTCCATAATCTTTGCCCTTTTGCCCTTTAATTGCGGTATTTTCGCACCAATATCGAACAAATGGGGTTGCATGTGGGCGGTTGCAATTGCCAACATGTGTCGGATACGCTTAGTGGACATAATAACCAGCTAATTTTAATAAAACCGGAGTGCTTAAATGGCCAATGAATTGATGGATAAACCTTTGCAGTATTTGGATAAGGCAATGAGCTCTATCCGGGACCTTGGTCTTTGGCCGGAAAATACCGAAGAAGCGCCCATCACGGGGCTGCTCCAGCAAATCACGGAACTCGATGAAACGCGGGTATTGCTGATTGGACGTACCCTGACACAGGCATCAATTTTCAACGAGGTTGTGCGCGAACAGGTCGCGGGCATGAATGTTGGAGAACGCTACGAGGATATTACCAAGGGGTTTGATTCCATCCGCGATGATGCCAAGGCCATGGTGGACCAGCTTGAAGACGGCAAACTGGACCTGCTGGAGCGCACATCAAACGTGTGGATGAAAATCACGCGCGGGGATATTGCAACACGGTTTGACAAAATCCGCGATGTTTATCTGGAAGTGTCAAAAGACACCAAGGATCAGGTGGAGCGCGAACGTAAAATCCTGGAAGCCTATCGGGATTTCCGTGGCGCATTGAAACAGTCCGAAGTCATGGCCCTTGAAGTTCTGGACAAGGCGGCAATTGTTCTGGGCCAAAAGAAAAATGCACTTCAGGCCGCGACAGAAGCCCTTGGCGCGTTCAGCGAGGGCACACCGGCTGACCGGGCACGCCTTGAAATGGCACGGGACGAACGGGTGCGCGAACTGCAAAACGAAGAGCGGCGCTATCAGATCGCCAAGGACCTCAGCGACAACCTGACCATTTCATACAACACCTCCGAAGTGGTGATGGCGCGGCTGATGCAAACCACCAACGCCAAGGAGCGGGTATATCAGCAATCCATTTCATTTTTCACCACCAATGAAACCGTACTGACCGCCCTGTCGGCATCCTTCACCGGGCTTTTTGGTTTGCATGAGAGCACCCAGACCCTGAACGCCATGAAAGAGGGAATGAGCAAATCGCTGGAAACACTGGCTGAAATCGGTGATACCGTGCACGATGAAGCGTTGAAGGCGGGGTATGGTCCCACCATTCGCGCTGATTCAGTAAAAATGCTGGTGGACAGTGTCGTCAATTTCCAGGAACGCTCCATTGGCATCATCAATGAAATGCGTCAGCTTTCAACGACGAACTCTGCTGAAATCCGCGACGCAGTTGAAGATGGCAAGCAGCGTCTGGCCAAACTGGCGGCTGATGGAAATGCACTTGTTTTGGAACAGCATCAGCAATAATACAGCACCTGTTTGCATGGCAGCGATGTCATACGGTATTGAGGTAGAGTTTTGGCAGCCCCGAGCGATATAAAAGAAAATGCTGCAGCGCCCCTGAGCGAGGTCATGCTGGCGATGGATGTGGTTGACACATTGCGCCATCGGCAGGACCTTGTTGCGCGGGAGCTGGCGGGGGAGAACCGCAAGAGCAATCTTGTTGAACGCTTGCGCAAAATCTATCGCGAACAGGGCATCGAAGTGCCCGAATATATTCTTCTGGAGGGGGTAACCGCTCTGGAGGAAGATCGGTTCGTCTATCAGCCAAGCGGATCCGGCTTCAAGCGCAAACTGGCACAAATCTATGTTTCGCGTGCCCGGTGGGGCAAGTGGCTTATGGGCGCCACCTTGTCGCTGGTGCTGGCATTTGGCGGATATTTTGCCGTATATGTGCCCTATCAGGCCAATCGGGCGGAGACCGCACGGATCGAGCTGACACAAAAAATGCCGGCTCAAATGCAGGAATTATACGACACTATTTTTGCTGAAACCAAGGTTCAGTCCCCTGTGGCCAAGGCCCGTGAACTGCTGGAGCGGGGACAAACCGCCTCCAAGGAGGGGGACCGGGCAACCGCAGAGAGGGCACTTGCCGGCCTGACAAAAATCCGGGATCAACTGCGCATGGTCTATACGCTCAAGGTGGTGAACCGGGATGGCGTTCAATCCGGCTTTTGGACATTCCCGGAAATAAACCGCGATGCCACCAACTACTATATTGTTGTGGAGGCAATTGGCCCTGAAGGAAAGGCCCTGACAATTCCGATTGAAAATCAGGAAACCGGATTGGTGGAAGACGTTCAAATGTGGGGGCTGAGGGTGCCTGAATCCGTCTATAATTCAATCGGGGCGGATAAGCGCGATGACGGCATTATTCAACGCAATGTGGTTGGGCAAAAAGAATTTGGGTTTTTTGACGTAAAATATGCAATTCCAGTATCTGGCGGGGCGGTGACACGGTGGTGATATGGCAATAAGTGGCCCTCAGGCAATGGCCTCACTGGAAGAGGCGTTACGCGATATCCGGCGAGAAGAAACCGATATTGGCAAGCGGCTGTCGCGCAGTGCTGAACGCATGGGCAAAATTCGGGAAAACGAAGCCGAACTTTGCCGAAAGCTGGCAAAACTTCGCCTCGACCCTGAAATGCAGAAACAAATCGAGGGGCGGCTGTCGGGGGCGGAAAAACAGGCGCGCGATATTTTCAAATCCATATCCGCGCTGACAGACAAAGTTGAAAAAGCTCTTTTTGCACAAGATGAAAAGATTGAAGCCCTTGCAAAATCACGCCACGCAACCTTGCAGGAAATGGAGCAGGCCCAGGAAAAACTCAAGGGTATTTCCAGCCGGGTCGCAGACCTTGTGGCCGCAGACCCTCAATATGAAGCACTGCGGGCCAATGTGGATGAGTTGCAGACCATTGCCAATGAAAGCCTGAAAAAAACCGAGCAGGCCGAAGCGGATCAGGAGCAAAAGGGGCGCCCTTATCGCGAAGATCCCCTGTTCATGTACTTGTGGGATGCGGGCTATGGCACCCCCAATTACAAGGCCAACAATCTGGCGCGCTGGCTGGATGGTCTTGTGGCCCGGCTTATCCGGTATCAGGATGCCCGGCCCAATTTTTCCATGCTCAACCAGATTCCGGCCCGCCTGCGCGAGCATGCACAAAGGCAGGTTGCGGCGGCGGAACGGGCGGAAGAAAAAATTGATGAAATCGAAGCCCAGGCAGTGAAAAAGGCCGGGGGAGATCCGATCACAAAATCCATAGAACGGGCACAGGAAAAGCTGGAAAAGCTGGACCTTGAAATACTCCGGGCGGAGGACGAGCGGGACAGGCTGGCTCAGGAGTTTTCAAAACTGGCGGAGGGCAAGGACGAGCGTTTTGTCGGTGCCGTTCAAAATCTGGCCGAGGCCCTTGAATCAGTGGAGGTTTCCAAACTGGTTGCCGATGCGCGAAAAACGCCAACCAAGCGCGATGATGCGATTGTAAAAAAGATTTCCGATGCGCGGGCGCGTGAATTTGATGAAAACAAAGAAAACAAGGAATTGCGCAAACGACTGAAAACTCTGGAACGGCGCCGGCGTGAACTTGAAGACATTGAATGGGAGTTCAAAAAATCCCGCTTTGATGACCCGCGTTCCCAATTTGGCAAAGATGAGCTTGTGGGGGATCTTCTGGGCGAATTCCTGCGCGGCGCAATTACTGCGGCCACCTATTGGGGACAATGGCAACGCAGCCAGAGCTGGCGAGCGGGCACCAATGACTGGGGGGGTGGGATTGGCCTGCCCCGAAGTGGCCGGCGCAAAAATTCATCGCGACGCTCCCAGTATAACAATGCCTCCCCCGGCGGTTCCCCCTGGGGCAGATTGCCAAGATCGGGTGGGTCAACCCGCAGTTCGCCACGCAGTTCCTCGCGTGGATTTTCACGGCCAAGAAGCGGTTCGCGCGGTTCTCGAAAATCAGGCGGCTTCAAAACCGGCGGCGGATTTTAGAAACGGGTCTGCACAATTGGGCACAACAGCAATGCCCCCTTATTATTGCGTTTGCACACAATAGGGCATGGTTTCTTGTGAACCCCCAAGGTCAGCAAACCTGACATTTGATAAAAGTGGCCTGAGGTTTTCCTGACCGGGAATTGAGATATGCACGCTAACGCGCATATCTGAAACATCAACCTCCCCCACCCGGCAAAACTTCATTTCCATCTGCATGGTCAGTTCGCCGCCAACATTGTCGTTGCTGGCCGTAATCTCTTTTATCCATGCCTGCATTTCACGGATTTTTTCCTGGTCATCGGGGGAAATTGAAAACAGGTGATAGGTGCGGTTATTGGCGGGAGGTTCAAGGCCGGAAAAAGCCAGTATGTCATCGCCACGCTCCAGAACAGCCCTGATGTGACGTTCGCCAAGAGAGGTGGTGGTGGCATCAAGTTGGAACTCCATGCCCCTGTCGCGTGGCAGGACAGTCAGGGGCGCATCAATGGCAAATCGCATCCGGGCAACATCATCGTTCAAAACATCAACATTTTGCAACATGCTGGCGGTGCCAAGGTTTAAGCCGGAGCAGGCGCTCAATAATACCAGCATGCCCGCCAATGTGCAGAAACCGGAAATTGCTTTCAAATTATTCAATGTTCATCCTCTTGCCTGTCGCACATCAAAAAGGGCTAAAACTTGTGTGAAACCTCGCCCGTACAAATTTTATTAAATGCGGCATCAAAATGTCCAAAAAGAGATATGACAATTTTTCATCCGGTGTCGGAGACAAATGTCCGTTCAGTCAAAAAAGCTGGCGCCATTTTGCGCCAGTCCCACCCGTTCACGAAACCCGGCAAACAACTCGCGCCCCATGCCTGTTTGCTGGTCGCTTAAATCCTGCCGGGCGAAGGGGCGGGCATTAAACTCTTTTTCATCACCAAGACAGGCCAGTGTGCCCGCTTCGGCGTCAAGCCTGAGCAGATCGCCATCAACAATTCTGGCAATCGGGCCCCCGTCAACCGCCTCGGGGGTAACATGAATGGC
>WFOP01000003.1 GCA_015487985.1 Hyphomicrobiales bacterium | reverse complement strand
GTTCTATCATCCAAAAACGCTGACTATTGGCGTTGGCTGCGCGCGTTTTACAAAAAGTGAAGAAATCATTCACCTGATCGAAAATGCGTTGAAAGGGGCCGGTCTGACGCCGCTCAGTATCGCTGCATTGGCTTCAATCGACATCAAAAGCGATGAAGCCGGTCTGTATGAAGCCGCCGCTCATTTTGGCGTTCCTTTGCGGTTTTTCTCGGCTGAAGCTCTCGCTGTCGTGGCAAAAAATGTGCCCAATCCTTCAAGCGTGGTGGAAGCTGAAACGGGCACGGCCTCGGTTGCAGAAGCGGCTGCACTGATGGCGGGTGAACTGACTGTGTCCAAGCAAAAAACTGCTAACGTCACATGCGCCATTGGCAAGTCAGAACATCCAATTGACGTTGAAAATTTTGGCCACAAAGCGGGCCAGTTGCATTTGGTTGGCATTGGGCCGGGGAAAAAATTGCAGCGCACCCACTCGGCGGGTCTGGCACTCACCAACGCCACGGACTGGGTAGGCTATGGTCTTTATCTGGACCTGGTGGCGGATGTGCACGAACAGCAAAATCTGCATCCCTTCGGGCTGGGTGATGAAGAACCGCGCGTTCGCTTTGCCTTGGAGTTGGCCGCAAAGGGCAAAAATGTCGCTTTGATCTGTTCGGGGGATGCCCAGATTTACGCCATGGCCGCGCTGGTGTTTGAGTTGCTTGATGCGGAAGATAAACGCGCTGTTTCCCCGGCGGCAAAACGGATTTCTGTTGAAAGTCATCCCGGCATTTCCGCCCTGCAAATGGCCTCGGCCCGCGCAGGTGCGTTGCTGGGTCATGATTTTTGCACCATTTCCCTGTCCGATCTGTTGACCCCGCGCAAAGATATTGAACAACGTCTGCAGGCGGCGGCAGCGGGCGATTTTGTGACGGCATTTTATAATCCAAGGTCCAAAACACGCACACAACTGATTGAAGTGGCCAAGCAGGTATTTCTTCAGCATCGCCCCCCCGATACCCCGGTTGTGATCGCCAGCAACCTTGGCCGCAAGGGCGAAACCGTAACGGTTGTGCCGCTTCAGGATTTTAATCCGGGTGAAATTGATATGATGACAATTGTCTTGTTTGGTTCATCAAATTCAAAATCATTTATGCGCGGAGACGGCAAAACCATTGCATTCACGCCCCGGGGATACGCCAACAAAATGAGTGAGAAACAATGACGGTTTTTTTCATCGGTGCCGGCCCCGGCGCACATTTCAGGGCGTCAGAAAAAGTGTTTTGCGGTTTTTCGTCCGAACGCCCTGAACCATATGAAAAGAGAGGGTGCGCCCAATGACGGTTTTTTTCATCGGTGCCGGCCCCGGCGCACCCGATCTCATTACGTTGCGTGGTCATCGCCTGATCCAAAAGTGCCAGACCTGCCTTTATGCAGGCTCGCTTGTACCCGCAGAAATTGTGGCGGCGGCCCCTGAAGGGGCGCGGGTGCTGGACACGGCCCCCATGCATCTCAATCAGATTATCGGGCATATGGTTGAGGCGGATAAACGGGGCGAGGATGTGGCGCGGGTTCATTCGGGCGACCCCTCTCTTTACGGAGCGGTTGCCGAGCAGATGCGGGAGCTAAAGCGTGTTGGCATTGAATTTGAAACCGTGCCGGGCGTGCCGGCTTTTGCCGCCGCCGCCGCCGCGCTCAATACCGAGCTCACCTTGCCCCGGATTGCCCAGACAGTGATTATCACCCGCACCGGGGGCAAAGCCTCCCCCATGCCTGAGGGGGAGCAACTGGAAATTCTGGGTCAGTCCGGCGCAACGCTGGCCATCCATCTTTCCATCAGAAATCTGACCTATGTGCGCCAGACCCTGACCCCGTTTTATGGAGAGGACTGCCCGGTTATCATTGCCTATCGCGCCAGTTGGCCGGATGAAAAATATATCAGAACAACCTTAAGTGAAATGGCGCAGAAAGTGCGCGCTGAAAAAATCACCCGCACCGCTTTGATATTCGTTGGCCCGGTTTTTCAGGACAATGACTTTGATGCCAGCTCTCTTTATGAGCGCAGCTTTGCCCACATTCTGCGCAACAAGGGCAAAAAGAAAGACCGCCCGGCGGAGGGGGGGAGTTGAACGAAAACCTCTTTCAATTCTTCAACTGTTTCAACCTCGCGCGCCGGGGGCAGGGGCGGGCGCGAAATCATTATCACCTGCACCCGCAACATAAACGCGGCCTCCAGTTTGGCTCTGGTTTGTTCCCCGCCCGAATTTTTGCTCACAAGATGGGTGATCCCTTCGCGCTTGAGCAGGGAAATTTCATCGGACCGGGTGAACGGGGGGCGTCCCTTAAAGGCCCTGAAGTTTTCAGGCAGGTTTTCTGTCGGTGGCTCGATGGAGCGCACCAGAAAACGAATGTCGGAGCGGGAGAAAAACGGCGTCAGCCCCTGCCGGCCAATGCTCAGAAAAACCGTTGCGCCAGAGGGCAGCTTTTCCGCCGCCGCCTTGTTGGAATCCACATGCCACCAGTTGGCGCCTTCAGGCTCAATAAATGGAGCCCGGATCAGTCGGATCAGCGGGATTTTGGACTTTTGGGCACAAATCACCGCCCCCGCCGACATTTTGGCGGCAAACGGATGGGTGGCATCAATCAGGTAATCAATATCGTTGGTTTCGATATAAGTTGCCAATCCGTCCGGCCCCCCAAAACCGCCGGTATTGATTTTTCCTTTTGGCTTTTTGGGGTTTTTCGTCGCGCCGGACAAAGATGTGATAACCTGATGCCCCAGATCGTGGAGCATATTGGCGGCTTCATAAGCCTCCTGCGTTCCCCCAAGGATCAGTATTCTCATTTCAATCTCGTTCCCTTAGTCACTGTCAACGCTTTGCCCCAGAAGCCGACCATTCCTTCCTATCACAAGAACCTGCACCTTGGTGTCACTTGTTTTCAAAATCATGTCCGCCTGTTTTGCCGCTTTATCGGCAATAATCCGGCCAAGGCTGATATTGGTCCTCTCCCCGATTTGCAACACTTCATTGCCACTATGGGCAGCGCGTGCCGCTTTGCTTATATCGGGTGTCGCGCCTGCTTTTTCCAGCAATTCGCTCAACCAGTTGATATCCACCTCAGAGCGTTTGGAATGCAAATCCATCGCCCCTTGCGCCAGTTTGCTCATTTTGGCAAAGCCCCCGGCAATAGTGATTTTTTCAACCGGTTTTTGCCGGAGATATTTCAGCATGCCCCCGACAAAATCCCCCATGTCGATAAAGCTGTCATCGGGCAGGTTAAGAATTTTTTTTGCACTCTGTTCAGAAGTATGCCCGGTGCATCCCACCAGATGGCTCAACCCTTGCGCCCGCGCCACGTCAATCCCGGAATGGATGGAATGGATCCATGCCGAGCACGAATAGGGAATGACAATTCCCGTGGTGCCCAAAATGGAAATCCCCCCCAAAATGCCAAGTCGCGGGTTCCATGTCTTTTGCGCAATCCGGTTTCCGTTTGGCACGGAAATCAAAACAGAAAAATTCGGGTCAATACCGGCCTGGGCACACTGTTCTTCAATTACCTCCCCCATCATTTTGCGCGGTACCGGGTTGATGGCGGCCTGCCCCACCTTGATGGGCAGCCCGGCTTTGCTCACCGTGCCAACGCCTTCCCCGGCGATAAAACAAATGCCGGAACCCGGTTTGCTGTGGGATACCCGAACGATAATCTGCGCCCCGTGGGTGACATCGGGATCATCCCCCCCATCCTTGACAATACCGGCTT
>WFOP01000002.1 GCA_015487985.1 Hyphomicrobiales bacterium | reverse complement strand
GCCCCATAGAGGCCCGCGATGTGGCTTCGCTGCTTGATGCCGGTTTTGAAAATGGGCAGCCCCATGCCAGCTTTGTCGGATCGGTTGAAGAAATTCCCTTTCTTGCCCGCCAGGATCGGCAGATATTTCAACGGGCGGGGAAAACCCAACCGCTGGATTTGCCCGATTATATCCGCACCGGCGGTTTCTCGGCCTTAAGAAAAGCTCTTAAAATCGGCCCTGAAGCCATCCTTGAGCAGGTGCGGATTTCGGGCCTAAGGGGACGGGGAGGTGCCGGGTTTCCCGCCGGTATCAAGTGGAAAACGGTAGCGGAGCAAAAAGAGCCGCAAAAATATGTCTGCTGTAACGCCGATGAAGGGGACAGCGGCACCTTTGCTGATCGCATGGTGATGGAGGGGGACCCGTTTGCCCTGATCGAAGCGATGATGATTGCCGGGTTTGCCATCGGCGCTGACAAGGGGCTGATATATGTGCGCAGTGAATATCCCGGGGCCATCAAGACCCTGAAATCAGCTATCCGAATTTTGCTGGATGCGGGGTGGCTGGGGCCGAATATTTCAGGTTCATCCCTCAGCTTTAGTGTTGAAGTGCGCCGGGGGGCGGGTTCTTATGTATGTGGCGAAGAAAGCGCCATGCTGGAAAGTCTTGAGGGCAAACGCGGACAGGTGCGGGCCAAGCCCCCCATTCCCGCAATATCGGGCCTGTTTGGAAAACCAACGCTGGTGCACAATGTTTTAACGCTGGCCAGTATTCCTGCAATCATAACGGGCGGTGCCAAAACTTATGAAAAAAAGGGAACCCGGCGCTCACGCGGTACGCAGGCGTTTCAACTGGCGGGCAATGTCAAACAGGGGGGGCTGATCGAAGTGCCTTTTGGCCTGACACTAGGGGAAATAATTGAGGATTTTGGCGGGGGAACCGCTTCGGGCAAACCGTTCAAATGCGCCCAGCTTGGTGGGCCGCTTGGCGCCTATGCGGACGCCTCGATGCTCGATATTGCCATGGACTATGAAAGCCTGAGTAAAGCCGGCCTGATGCTTGGCCACGGGGGAATCGTGGTTTTTGATGAAAGCGCCAACATGGGGGAGTTGGCCCGGTTCGCCTTTGAGTTTTGCACCATGGAATCCTGCGGCAAATGCACACCGTGTCGCATCGGGTCGGTGCGCGGAGTGGAGACCATTGATAAAATTCTGGCCGGCACAGATACACAAAACAATGTGGCACTGTTGCACGACCTTTGCACCATCATGGAGGCGGGGTCTTTGTGTGCCATGGGGGGCTTGACGCCCCTGCCGGTGCTTTCAGCCCTGAAACTTTTCCCTGCGGATTTTGGACTGCCGGAAAAGTCGGGTGTGAAAAAAAACGGGAGCGCATAAAATGTCGCTGAAAAAGGAAAAAGATTTTGGTACACCCGCTGCGCAGGGCGAGCCTGTCAGCCTGAGCATTGACGGGGTTGAGGTGAACGTACCCGCCGGCACCTCCGTTATGCGGGCAGCGCGGGAAATCGGGCGCGATATTCCAAAATTATGCGCCAGCGACCGATTGGAGGCCTTTGGTTCGTGCCGCCTGTGCCTGGTTCAAATCGAAGGCATGAAAGGCACGCCCGCTTCATGCACAACACCGGTGGCAGCGGGCATGAAAGTTACCACCCGGAACCCACGTCTGGCAAAATTGCGCCAGGGGGTGATGGAACTTTATCTGTCCGATCATCCCCTTGAATGCCTCACCTGCGCCACCAACGGGGATTGCGAGTTGCAGGATGTTGCCGGGGAAATCGGGGTGCGCGACGTGCGTTATAGCTATCAGGGGGAAAACCATTTTTCGCCCCAAACCGCTCAACCGGTCGACCAGTCCAACCCCTATTTTCAATATGATCCCTCAAAATGTATCGTTTGCTCCAGATGCGTTCGGGCCTGTGAAGAAGTGCAGGGCAGCTTCGCTTTGGGGGTTGAGGGGCGCGGGTTCTTGTCAAGAATTACGGCGGGCACGCCCCTTGATGACTTCTTTTCCTCAGAATGTGTTTCGTGTGGTGCCTGCATCGGGGTCTGTCCCACCGCTTCTCTTGTCGAGACCAAGGTGGTGGAACATGGGGTGCCGACCCGTTATGTTGACACTACCTGCGCCTATTGCGGGGTGGGGTGCTCATTTCGCGTGGAATTGCAGGGGGATGAGGTTATTCGCATGGTGCCTGCAAAAGCGGGCGGCGCCAACGAGGGCCATTCCTGTGTCAAAGGGCGGTTCGCCTTTGATTATGCCACCCATGATCAGCGCATCACACAGCCCATGATCCGCGATAAAATCTCTGACCCCTGGCGGGTTGTCAGTTGGGAAGACGCCATTGACTTCACCGCCAACAGGTTCAGCACGATCATTGCCACCCATGGTAAAAGCGCCATAGGCGGGGTCACCTCGTCGCGCTGCACCAATGAAGAGGTGTTTGTGGTACAAAAAATGGTGCGGGCCGCCTTTGGTTCAAACAATGTGGATACCTGTGCCCGGGTCTGTCATGCCCCCACCGGATATGGACTGAAAACCGCCTTTGGCACCTCGGCGGGAACGCAGGATTTCAAATCCGTTGAGAGCTGCGATGTGGTTTTGCTGATCGGTGCCAACCCCACCGCCGGGCATCCGGTGTTTGCTTCCCGGCTGAAAAAACGTTTGCGGGCGGGAGCAAAACTGATTGTCATTGATCCACGCCGGATTGATCTGGTGCGCTCACCCCATATCAACGCCGCCCATCATCTGGCTTTACGCCCCGGCTCTAACGTGGCCATTCTCAATGCACTGGCCCATGTGGCAGTTCAAGAAAACCTGATCGATGAAGATTTCATCGCTGAAAAATGCGATGTACAGGCTTATGAGCAATGGGTGAAATTTATTGCAAGCCCTGAAAACTCCCCCGAAGCCGCATCCAGAATTTCCGGGGTCGAGGCAGAGACCATTCGCGAGGCGGCACGACTTTTTGCCAGCGCAAAAAACGCGGGCATATATTATGGGCTGGGGGTCACCGAACATTCCCAGGGTTCCACCAGTGTGATGGCCATGGCAAATCTGGCCATGGCAACGGGCAATATCGGGCGGCCCGGTGTCGGGGTAAATCCTTTGCGCGGGCAGAACAATGTTCAGGGATCGTGCGACATGGGCTCGTTCCCCCATGAATTTTCCGGTTATCGATCCGTCAAGGACAAGGCGGTGCGTGCTGAATTTGAAAAAGACTGGGGGGTAAAACTGTCCGGCACCCCCGGATTGCGCCTGCCCAATATGTTTGATGGTGCCATTGCGGGCACCTATAGGGGCATGTTTGTTCAGGGGGAGGATCTGGCCCAATCGGACCCCAATACAAAACATGTAACAGCCGCCCTTGAAGCGCTGGACTGTCTGGTGGTGCAGGATTTATTCCTGAATGAAACCGCAATGTATGCCCATGTGTTTTTGCCCGGCACAACTTTTCTGGAAAAAGAGGGCACGTTCACCAATGCCGAGCGCCGAATCAATCGGGTGCACAAGGTCATGGAAGAAAAATGCGGCATGGCGGAATGGCAGGTGGCGGCAGCGCTGGCCAGCAAAATGGGTTATCCCATGCACTATGAGAACCCAAGCGAAATCATGGATGAAATCGCACGGCTGACCCCCAGCTTTGCCGAGGTCAGCCATAAACGGCTGGACACACAGGGGGCCTTGCAGTGGCCGGTGAACGAGGGGGCCGTGGATGGCACGCCGATTGTGCATGCGGACGGGTTTGTTCGCGGGAAGGGGCTGTTTGTTGAAACGCAATATATTCCCACAACCGAGCGCACATCGCGCAAATTTCCGCTTATTCTGACCACGGGGCGCATATTGAGCCAATATAATGTGGGGGCGCAGACAAGGCGCACACCAAACTCGAGATGGCATCACGAAGATGTGCTGGAAATCCATCCCCATGATGCGCAGCAAAGGGGCATATGCGACAAGGACCGGGTGGAGGTTTCTTCACGCATGGGTACCACCAGTCTAAGGGTTGAACTCAGTCTGCGTATGACGCCGGGAGTGGTTTATACAACCTTTCACCACCCGGTAAGCGGAACAAATGTCATCACCACTGACAATAGTGACTGGGCCACCAATTGCCCCGAATACAAGGTTACGGCGGTTGAGGTGAAACGCACCAGCCATCTTTCCAACTGGCAAAAGGATCGCAAGAAGAGTAAAAATGTTGCCTTTCAATCCGGGGGGCAAGCTGACCTGGCGAAGCGGGCGCCCAAAATATCGTGAGTGACAGGGTCAGGGGACATAGATATGGCCCTGAGGAAAACGGCTCATCCCACGAGCCTCCCGCACAATATGGCGAACCCACCGGCTGGGAAATCGCTGAAGAAATGCCCGTAGTAATTTTTTACAATGGCATCCAGTTCGGGGTGATGATGATGACCCCCGACAATTTCGAGGAATTTGCCATCGGCTTCAGTTTGAGCGAAGGCATCATCAATTCAGTCAGTGAGATTGGCGATATCCGACTGGAAAATCTGGCGCAGGGGATGGGGGTGAATATCATCGTTCCCGAAGAAGCACTCAAAATAGCCCGAACCCGCAAACGTTCAATCGCGGGGGCTTCAAGCTGTGGCATTTGCGGAGCGCAGTCCCTTGCCATTGCCCTGCCACGGGTTAAAAAAACCCGCGGATTTATCCCCTCGCCACCCATTGCGCTCAAGGCGCTGAAAAACCTGCCGGCACAACAAAAATTACGGCAAAAAAACTATTCAACCCATGCGGCAGCTCTGGCAAATGAAAATGGCGAAATATTACTCTTGCGCGAGGATGTGGGAAGGCATAACTCTCTGGACAAATTGATCGGGGCCATGGCCAGGGCTGAACTATCTGCCAAAACAGGGTTTTTAGTCCTGTCCAGCCGTTATTCGGTTGAAATGGCACAAAAGTCCGCCTCTTTTGGTTTTTCATTCGTTGCCTGTGTTTCGGCCCCCACCAGCCTTGCATTGGCGATTTCAAAAAAAGCGGCCATGAAGATTGGCGCTCAGGCGGAAACAAACATTATGATTTTTGACTAAAGCATGCTGGGTTCAATCGTATTTACGCAACATGCTTTATCTTCTTGTTGAACGCATGTCTTTTATCCCAAAACCGGTACCACCCACGGGTCAAGCCCGAGGGCATGCTTTTGGGAGGCATGCTTTGGGTTTCAAAACTGCGATATTGGCGCCCCTGTGTTTTCTGGGGTGGCCCAAACAATCGCAATATGTAAAAATGATGTTGAACTTTGAAAAAACCATCCAACAAATTGCTTTATAGATGACTGATAGCGAACGAAAAGATGTGCACAATTCTGCGGTTCCCAACCTGTGCCAGAACTGCGAAGCCCGGCACCGTGGAATTTGTGGCGTGCTTGAGGAATCCGAATTACTCGAGTTGAGCCGCAACAGCCGTCAGGTGGTGCGCAAGGCGGGCGAGCAGTTAATCAACGATGCGGACCCGATTGAAAGCTATGCCTCGGTAATGCACGGGGTGGTCAAACTCTCCAAGGTGCTTGAGGATGGGCGCCAACAGGTCGTGGGACTGCAATTTGCCCCGGATTTTTTAGGCCGGCTTTATGGTCGCGAAAGCAACCTGAACGCCGATGCGGCTTCCGATGTTGAACTTTGCCGCATGCCCAGGGCCGCCCTTGAAGCGCTGGTGGCGAAAAACCCCGCCCTTGAGGGACGGCTGCTGGAGCAGACCTTGCGTGAACTGGATGAGGCGCGCGAATGGATGGTGACACTGGGCAGAAAAACCGCCAACGAAAAAGTGGCCAGTTTTTTATACCTGATTGCCACCCACAAGGACCCCACCCACGAAGACAGTGCGATCAGTTTTGATCTGCCTCTCACCCGTTCCGACATAGCCGATTTTTTGGGGCTGACCATTGAAACTGTGTCGCGCCAATTCACCAAATTGCGCAAGAGCGGCATTATCAGCATCAAGAATCACCGCCATATCAGTGTGGCCGATATTGAAAAACTGCGCCGTTCATGCGGCTATGGCAGCCGTATCAAAAGCTAGAGCGTTTCCAGGATAAGTGGACACCGGTTATCCGTCCGGAAACGCGTAAAAACAAAAACCGAGAATGCTCTGGGCATGCTTCAGTGATTTTGCGTAATGGTACGCACCACCTGATTTTCATAGGCCAGATGTCGGCGCAGCCCCACAAACAATCCCCGCAACATATACCCGATGGCGTCGGAAGAAATGGGAGAGTTATCCTGTCCAAACTCCCGGAGGGCCTCAACCACTTCCCCAACAAGGCCCACATCATCATCATGTTCCATCTTTAACTGTTCAAGATAGCGCCTGGCAATCACAGCGGTTTGTTGCGAATCATCATTGGCGATTGATGCCAGAAGGGGAAATAACACATCTGCCTCAAAGGCGTGGGCACGCTGCATTACCGGGTCCAACTCTTCGGCCATCTGCAAACATTTCTGCCGGTCCGGTTGTGCCCCCAGTTGATCGGCGATATTTTCAAGGGCCTCACACAGGGCCAGTTGCTCTTCACAAACACGTTCAAATGCCTGCAACAACTGCTCATCCATCTGCTTTTGGGACCCGGTCCGGCGCGAATTCATCTGGCCTCCATGAACGGATAAAATTTATCGAAACAGTCACCCGTGTTTCGAATGAAGTATTTTCAGCATATGAGACAAAATGCGCATTGATTTAGGTCAACGTTTGTTCCAATGCTTGCGATAGTTAAGAGTTTCCAAGGGCCAGCCTGCATTATATAATAAGCTGGTGTGGAGTTAATTGGGGAACGAGCGGGTGTGAACAAAACACATTGCCGCCGGTTAAGGGACAAAAATGAGAAATATTACAAGCACAATTGTAGTGGGGGCCGGTACATTCATCACGCTCCTGCTTGCAGCATTTGCTCAGGACAGCGCGTTTCAGATCCATATGTCGATCATTGCGCTGACTTTGGGACTGGCTACAATCATCCTGTTGCGGCGCGTGGGGTTTACCCCTGCCGAACCGGTTGATCCAACCGGGTATATGGACGATCCAATTCGCGTGGGGGCAATCCTCACCATGTTCTGGGGCGTTATCGGATTTACCCAAGGGGTGGTTATTGCCTCACAACTGGCATGGCCGGAATTTATGTGGGAGCCATGGTTCTCCTTTGGCCGGATGCGTCCGCTTCATACATCCGCTGTGATTTTTGCTTTTGGCGGCACGGCGTTGATCACAACCTCAATGTATGTGGTGCAACGCACCTGCCGGGCGCGCCTGTTTGGTGGCGGGCTGGCATGGTTTGTCATGTGGGGCTATCAGTTCTTCATTCTGCTTGCGGCAACGGGCTATCTTTTGGGCATCACCCAAAGCCGGGAATATGCCGAGCCTGAATGGTATGTCGATATCTGGCTGACGATTGTGTGGGTCGCCTATCTGGTGATGTTCATGGGCACGCTGTTCAAGCGCAAAGAGCCCCACATCTATGTGGCCAACTGGTTCTATCTGGCCTTCATCATCACGATTGCCATGCTGCACGTTGTGAACAATCTGGCCTGGCCGGTTTCGTTCCTGGGGTCAAAAAGCTATTCGCTCTTTGCCGGGGTGCAGGACGCTTTGACCCAGTGGTGGTACGGACATAATGCGGTTGGATTTTTCCTGACTGCCGGGTTCCTGGGAATGATGTATTATTTCATGCCCAAACAGGCCCAGCGTCCGGTTTATTCCTATCGCTTGTCAATCATTCACTTCTGGTCCCTGATATTCCTTTATATCTGGGCCGGTCCTCACCACCTGCTCTATACGGCTTTGCCCGATTGGGCGCAAACACTTGGCATGGCATTTTCGATCATGTTGTGGATGCCTTCCTGGGGTGGCATGATCAACGGCTTGATGACGCTGTCGGGTGCATGGGACAAAATGCGCACCGATCCGATTATCCGCATGATGGTGATTGCCGTGGCGTTTTATGGCATGAGCACGTTTGAGGGACCTGTTATGGCCATCAAGGCGGTGAACGGTTTGTCTCACTATACCGACTGGACCATCGGGCACGTACACTCGGGCGCATTGGGCTGGGTTGGCATGATCACGTTTGGCGCCCTGTATTACATGGTGCCCAGATTGTGGAACCGTGAAGGCCTTTATTCCATGCGCATGGTCAACTGGCACTTCTGGCTGGCGACCCTTGGCATCGTTGTTTATGCTGCGGTGATGTGGGTGTCGGGCATTACACAGGGGCTGATGTGGCGTGAATATGATGCCCAGGGCTTCCTGGTCTATTCCTTTGCGGAAACCGTGGCGGCGATGAAGCCCTACTATATTCTTCGCATGATCGGTGGACTGCTTTATCTCATCGGTGGATGTATCATGGCCTACAATATCTGGATGACCATTCTGGGTAAATCACGCAATGAACGTCCGATTCCTGGCAGCGCGTCTGCTAACATCCAACCAGCTGAATAGGGAGCCGAAACAATGGGACTTCTTGAAAAACACGGTATTATTGAACGCAACGCAACCCTATTGCTGGTTGGATCACTTCTTGTGGTTTCAATCGGGGGGATCGTGGAAATTGCGCCGCTTTTTTATCTTGAAAGTACAATCGAAAAAGTGGAGGGGATGCGCCCCTACACACCTTTGGAACTGGCAGGACGCGATATTTATATTCGTGAAGGGTGCTATTTGTGCCACTCGCAGATGATCCGTCCGTTCAGGGATGAAGTCGAGCGGTTTGGCCACTATTCTCTGGCGGCCGAAAGCATGTATGACCACCCCTTCCAATGGGGGTCAAAACGAACCGGGCCGGATCTGGCCCGGGTCGGGGATCGCTATTCCAGTGAATGGCATGTTCAACATCTGATTGACCCGCGTTCGGTGGTGCCTGAATCTGTCATGCCAACCTATGCCTTCATGAAGGACACCGTGCTGGAATACAGCCTGACATCCAACAACCTCATGTCAAATGCACTCAGGGCCAATGCGATGGTGGGGGTTCCCTACGATCAGGGCATGATTGACAATGCCACAGCAGATTTGCTGGCTCAGGCCAATCCCGAGCTTGATTCTTCGGGACTTGAATCGCGCTACAACAATGTGCGCATTGAAGACTATGACGGCAACCCGGACATGGTGAGTGAGATGGACGCGCTGGTTGCCTATCTGCAAATGCTTGGAACACTGGTTGATTTTTCAACCTATGAGCCAGAAGCCAATTATCGCTAAAGGGGGATGAAATGGATTACGGAATTTTTCGCGAATTTGCCGACAGTTGGGGACTTTTATACCTGGTGATTGTTTGGCTGGGCGTGCTTTTCAGCCTGTTTTTACCCGGAGCCAAAAAACGTGCAATTGATGCCGCAGGTATTCCACTAAGGGATGAAACCCTGTTGGATGAGGACAACAAAAATGAGTGACAAACCCGAAGTAGATAAGATTAGCGGCACCGAAACCACGGGACATGAGTGGGACGGAATCAAAGAGCTCAACACACCTTTACCGCGCTGGTGGCTATGGACATTTTATGCCTGTATCGTGTGGGCGGTGGGCTATATGATCGCCATGCCGGCCATTCCACTGGTCAATTCGTTTACGCCAGGTGTGCTGGGCTATACCAGCCGTGGTGCCGTGGCCAACGATATTGCCGCAGCAAAAGAGGGACAGGCGGAATTCTTTGCGCGCATTGATGCAACCGAGTTGACGGACATTATTGGCGATGAGGAACTGGCCCGGTTTGCCCGCGCAGGGGGATCGGCAGCCTTCAAGTTGAACTGCTCCCAGTGCCACGGCTCTGGCGCACAAGGATTTGTCGGCTATCCAAATCTGAACGATGATGAGTGGCTGTGGGGTGGTACAATCGAAGACATCTATACCACGATCAATCATGGCATTCGCTATGAAGCGGATTTCGATACCCGCTTCAGTGAAATGAGCGCGTTTGGTAAGGATGACATTCTTACCAATGCGGAAATTCACTCTGTTGCACAATATACAGCCTTCCTTGGTGGCTTTGAGGGCGGCGAAAAGACAACTGAAGGCGAAGAACTGTTTTTGGACAATTGTTCTGGATGTCACGGGGAAACCGGGGCAGGCGACATTTATCAGGGAGCGCCCGCGCTTAACAACGCCATCTTCCAGTATGCCGGTTCTCTTGATGCGATTGTCAGCCAGATTGATACGCCCCAACATGGTGTAATGCCTGCATGGGGTGAAAAACTGGGGGATGTCACCGTCAAACAGTTGGCCGTTTATGTGCACTCCCTTGGTGGTGGACAATAGGGACTGAAACAATGCAATAAATTTAAGGGGCTGTCCTTTATGGACAGCCCCTTTTTTGTGCCTTGAAACCGGCTGACCCTTATTCAGGGACCGCAAACGTCAAGGATGCCCAGAAACTTTCCCATGACAATTTGCCCTGCCCGCTGATTTCTTCTATTTCAATTGAATTGAGCAGATACATCAAACCCGGCTCGGGCACAAATTTGATCTGACCGTTTTCATCCGTGCGCACCCGCTCAACAACCAATTCTTTCGTGCGGGCCTGATCCTGCATAAATATTGATATCTGATTGTCCGCCAACGGTTCCCCGCGATAAAGCAGCTGGATGCCAAGTTCCTCGCCGGGCTGCAAGGAATAGGGATTTTGCATTGCCACCAGTTCAATGATCATCCCCGTGGCTGCGTCATTTCCTGTGCCTGTGGAATCAACGTCGATCAGTGTCTTTGCATATCGTGAATAGCTTTCGGAAAAATCGGTTTGAGGCAGGCCGCGCTCGCGGTGCCGCCCGATAATTTCAGGCATGCCCTCACTCACCAGATATTTTTCAAATACCTCCCATTCACTAAAGGTCACCCGATTTTTTGTGGTCTGGTAAACAATGACATTCAATCCGGCCTGCTCAGGGAAAAAGTTCAAAGCTGGCCTGTCCCCCGCAGCGCCTTCCAGTTCCAGCATCCCTTTTGCATCCATAAGCTGATAGCTGAGCGTAAACTGGGGGATAAATGCAAGAGACTGCCCTTTAAGGTCTGAACCAACCTTGAGATTTGCAGAAACCTGCTGCCCCAAAGCGGGAGAAAAACTGATTGGCTCGATCCAGTATTCATGGCCAAACGAAGGGGATTGCAAAAACAGTATCCCCGCCGCCAAAACAGCGATCATCCGATTGAATTTTGATTTAATTGGCATTAGTAGTCTCCAGTAGTCTCCAAAAGGAAAAGCATGAAATATCAACTATTCAGTGTGGGTTATATTCGTCGTTGGCTCAAGAGGCTTCTTCTAAGCGTGATCGGGATATTCACCCTGGTGTGGAGCAGTGTCGCCCACGAAGTGCAACCTGCGATTGCGGACTTGAGTTTTTTGCAGGATTCGAAATATTCGATTTCAATTCTGCTCAACCTTGAAGCCGTCATTGCCGGGATCGAGCCGGATAATGACGATACATCACAAAGTGAAAATGCGCCTGAATATGATCGTATGCGCGCCTTGTCCGCTGAAGAACTTGAAACGGTGTTTGCGGATTTTTCCCCGGAGTTTCTGGCAGGACTTCGGCTTGAAGCCGACGGTCTCCCGCTTGAGGCGAGAATCCAAAGCGTGGAAATTCCTGAAACCGGGGATATCGATCTGGCGCGCGAATCCACCCTGACCATCGTTGGAGACCTCCCCCCCGGCGCTGAAACCTTTACCTGGGGCTGGGTTTTTCAGTTTGGCTCCAGCGTTATCCGTATTGCGGGGGAGGAGGACAACGAAGCCTATTCCGCCTATATCGTTGAGGGACAGCTAAGCGATCCTCTGCCCATTACCGGCTCCAGGGCGCGCGGATTTTTTGACACGGTCGTCAACTATATCGGCGTTGGTTATATTCATATTATCCCGCGTGGCATTGACCATATATTGTTTGTTGTCGGCCTGTTTTTGCTGTCGACCAGACTGCGCCCTCTTTTATGGCAGATCACGGCGTTTACCCTTGCCCATACAATCAGCCTGGCATTGGGCATTACGGGACTGGTGGTTGCTTCCCCTGCCCTCGTGGAACCCCTGATTGCGCTTTCGATTGTTTATGTCAGCGTGGAAAATATATTTACGCAAAAACTGACCCGGTGGCGGCCATTTGTCGTCTTTGCATTTGGCCTGTTGCACGGTTTGGGCTTTGCAGGCGTTTTGAGTGAAATCGGGCTGCCCGCCAATCAATTTGTGGTGGGTCTGATCTCCTTTAACATCGGGGTGGAGCTGGGTCAGCTCAGCGTAATTGCCGTGTGTTTTCTGGTTGTGGGCTTCTGGTTCTCAAAAACAAGCTGGTATCACAAATTTATTGTCATTCCGGCCTCATTAGCTATTGGCGCAATCGCCATATGGTGGTTTATAGAACGCACGTTTTTTGTGTAAGAAAACACTTATGTAAGTTGACAAAAATCAACACATGGGAAGCAAATAACATGACAATGGTATGATTGCTTATTCATTTCACTGTTGACCCCTTCCCCAAGGCAAGCAGGCACACCACTATGCTCGATGACAAAAATCAGGATTCTCAAAAGGGAATTGATCAGTTCGACGTTGAAGCCGTAAACTCCGCAAAAGTTCGCGAACCACTTTATGCCCCACGAAAGAAAATTTTCCCGAAACGGGCAAAGGGAACATTCCGGCGCCTGAAGTGGATCATTATGGTTTTGACGCTGGCGATTTACTATATCACGCCATGGCTGAAATGGGACCGGGGTGAATATGTAACGGATCAGGCGGTGTTGATCGATCTGGCCAACCGGCGGTTCTTTTTCCTGTGGATCGAAATCTGGCCGCAGGAATTTTATTATGTGGCCGGCCTGCTTGTCATGGCGGGCATTGGTCTTTTTCTCATCACCTCCACCGTGGGACGCGCCTGGTGCGGCTATACCTGCCCGCAAACCGTTTGGGTGGATCTGTTTCTGGTGGTGGAGCGGGCCATTGAAGGAGAAAGAAACGCCCGGATCAAACTTGATGCGGCCCCCTGGAGCCTGAGCAAGGTTGTCAAACGCGTTTCAAAACACGTTATCTGGTTGCTGCTGGCCATCAGCACCGGGGGGGCGTGGGTATTTTATTTTGCCGATGCGCCACAACTGGCGCAGGATCTGATAAATTTTGAAGCCTCCCCTGCCGCCTATATAACAATTGCCGTCCTCACCGCTTTTACCTATGTCTTTGGCGGATTCATGCGCGAACAGGTCTGCACCTACATGTGCCCGTGGCCACGCATTCAGGCGGCCATGCTGGATGAATATTCGGCAACCGTGACCTATAATGACTGGCGGGGCGAGCCGCGAACAAAACATACCAAAAAAGCCAAGGCCCAAGGCAAAGTTGTGGGGGATTGTATCGAATGCAATGCCTGCGTGGCGGTTTGTCCCATGGGGATTGATATTCGAGACGGCAATCAGCTTGAATGTATCACCTGCGCCCTTTGTATTGATGCGTGTGATGATGTCATGGTGAAAATCGGACGGGAAAAGGGCCTGATTTCCTACACAACCCTGAACGATTACAATGAGAATGTAAAAATTGCGATGGGGGACGGGGACACCTACAATCCCAAAAACGTGCGCACCGAAGATGGCAGATTTGTCAGTACTCTGAAACACGCCAACTGGAAAACCATCTTCCGTCCGCGCACAATTTTATATGCGGGGGTGCTGGCGGCCATCGGCTTTGGCATGTTATATGTATTGAACACGCGGGATCGACTGGCAATCAATCTATTGCATGATCGCAACCCGTTATATGTTTTGCTTTCCGATGGGTCGGTCAGCAATGGTTTTGATGTGAAGATTCTTAACATGACACCCAACCCGCGCACTGTTACAATGTCCCTTGAAGGTCTTGAGGGTGGCACATTGCGACTGGCGGGCCAACAAACCGAGCCCAAGGAAACGCTTACGCTTGAAATTGACCCCGATCAGGTTCAGCCGGTTCGACTTTACATTCAGGCAGATACAAAAGATCTGCTGTCTGTTCCACAAACCTTTTATGTAACGGTCAGTGATGTGGATGGTTCTGAAACCGCCTCGGCCAAAGCAATTTTTGAAGCACCGCAATAGTGTTTTTAAGCAAGGAACTTACAAATGAGTGAAGAACAAACTCAGCGACCATTCACCGGCAAACATATGCTGATCATCATAATATTGTTTTTTGGAACCATCTTTTCCGTCAACATTTTTATGGCGACCAAGGCAACACAATCATGGACCGGGCTGGTGGTTAAAAATTCCTATGTTGCCAGCCAGCAATTCAATGAAAAACTTGCCGCCTCACGCGCTCAGGCCGAACTCAACCTTAAAATTGATATCAGCTATTCGGATGGCATTTTGAAATTTTTCCTGGCTGATGAGGACAATGTGGCAGTTGAGTTGAAGGACGTAACAATTGCGCTCACCCGGCCAATTGGCACCAAGCTGGACCGCACACTGACCTTGCAGCCGGTTCATACATGGTATGAAGTGGCCGAAGAACTTCCCGCCGGGGTGTGGAATGTGGTCATTCATGCATTGATGCCCGGCCGGCCCGATTTTAACTACCGGGCACGTCTGATCGTTGCGCCTCCTGCAATTCCGGGTACTTAAACAGGAAACTCCAACAAATGGCGCGTGCTGAAATGTTCAACATGGAAATTGTCAGATGAGTTGTTGCGCTCCGGGTATTGAAGCTGCGGCCCATATCGGGGCAACCAAATCCGCAGAATCGGACAATGAAAGCCTGCTTGCCGCCTCCAAGCCCCTTGGCGAAGGTCTGAATCAACTGGAACTGGCGGTGCCTGATGTGCATTGCGCCACCTGTATCTCCACCATTGAGCGGGACCTGGGCGAGCTTGGCATGGTGCATGCGGCACGCGTTAACCTGTCTACCAAACGGGTGCGCATTACCTATGATCCTGAAAAAGGCTCCCCGGACCAAATGACAGCGGCGGTCACAAAATCGGGTCACCGCATTCTTTTGCTCGAAGGGCTGGATGAGGACGATGACGGGCAAATGGGAAGCTTGATCCGTGCCATGGCTGTTGCCGGTTTTGCAGCAGGCAATATCATGCTGTTTTCGGTGTCGGTCTGGTCGGGGGCGGAAGAGGCCACCCGCGATCTGTTCCACTGGATTTCAGCCCTGATTGCCATTCCAACCGTGGGATTTTCAGGGCAGGTATTTTTCCGCTCGGCTATCGCTGCCCTGCGCCATGGCAGGCTGAACATGGATGTCCCCATTTCCCTTGCTGTGGTGCTGGCCTTGTGCATGAGCATTTTTGAGACGGCGCGCGGGGCAAAACTGGTTTATTTTGATGCCTCGGTCTCCCTGTTATTCTTCTTATTGGTGGGGCGCACGCTGGATCATATGATGCGCGAAAAGGCGCGCGGTGCAGTCAAGAACCTTGCCCAACTCTCCCCCAGAAGCGCCGTTCAGATATTGCCGGATGGTCGGCGTGAGGCCGTCGCAATCGGGGACATCGAGCCGGGAATGGTTCTGTCCATTTTTGCCGGTCAACGTATTCCTGTGGATGGCGAAGTAATCGAAGGGGTCAGCGAGGCGGATGTTTCTCTGGTGAGCGGGGAAGCAGAACCGGAGCCTGTGGAGCCGGGACAATCCCTGCTGGCGGGAACCCTTATTCTATCGGGGTCGATTTCCCTGAAAGCGGAACACCCGGCGGACAAGTCATTTCTGGCCCGCATGATTGAATTGATGGAGGCGGCAGAAGGCTCAAAAGCGGGCTATCGGCGCGTAGCCGACAAGGCGGCTGAAATCTATGCCCCTGCCGTTCACATGCTGGCCCTGAGTGCCTTTTTAGGGTGGGGATTGCTGGGGGGAGACTGGCATGTGGCCACGGTCATTTCCATAGCCGTGCTGATTATCACCTGCCCCTGCGCGCTGGGACTGGCGGTGCCCATGGTGCATATCGTGGCGGCAGGCAGGCTGTTTGAGGCGGGCATCGTCATGAAGGACGGCGCGGCACTGGAGCGAATGGCACTGGTCGATCATGTTGTATTTGATAAAACCGGCACCTTGACGGTGGGCAAACCACGCCTGAAAGGGCAGCTTTTGGGCAATCGTGCCGATTTTGCCCAAGCGGCGCGTCTGGCCCGGCGCAGCGCACATCCGTTTTCCGTTGCACTTGGCGATGGTGCAAACGAAAAGAAAATCTGCGTGAACGAGGTTTTTGAAGGGCAAGTCGACGAGGTGCCCGGACAAGGACTAAAGGCCACCGATAAACAGGGCGAATGGCGACTGGGGCATGCAGAATGGTGCGGGGTAAAAAACCCGCAACAATATTCAAACCGCTCGCAGGTCTGGCTGTCTCTCAACCAAAAACCCGTTGCCGGATTTGAATTGTCCGACACCGCCCGCCCGGAGGCAAAAGAGGCCATTGACGCCCTTAAAGCTGCGGGGGTGCAGATCAGTCTGCTGTCCGGGGACAGGGCCGGCCCTGTGCACGAGCTGGCAACTGAACTGGGCATCGCTCAGGCAGAAGCGCAATTGACACCGGCTGACAAGGTTTCGCG
>WFOP01000001.1 GCA_015487985.1 Hyphomicrobiales bacterium | reverse complement strand
TCCGCACCCAGTCCAAGGATGAAGCGGTGCGTCTGACTACGCCAAAACGGCTGACTCTTGAGCAGTCCCTTGGCTATATCACCGACGATGAATATGTGGAGGTGACGCCCAAATCCATTCGGCTGCGCAAAATTCACATGGACCCCCATGATCGCAAACGGGCCATGCGGGCGGCACAGGCCTTTGAAAAAGGTGTTGAGGGGTAGCTTTTTTTGGCGGCCCTAAAGCTGGTTATTCTTTAAGGTTTTTTCCAGTTGGTTCACTGCCACTGCCAGTTTTTCATCAATAATATGCAGGTATTGCGTCCAACTGAGCAGGCCGGTGAGGTCGTGCGCGCCATCGGAAATGCCGCGCAGGGCAATCAGGGGCAAATCAAATGTCTGGCAGGTGCGCTTGAGGGCGAAGGTTTCCATATCCACCATCTGCGCGTCAATGCTGTTGTAATCGCTCCCGGAAATGACTTTTGCGCCGGTGGACAGGGTGGCTTTTTGCGTATCTGGCAGCAGGGGGAACAGTTCCAGTTCCGCGCCTAAGTCAAGAAAGGGTGTTGTGCCCTTTTCAAAGCCGAGCAATGAGGCATCCATGTCGCGATAGGAAACGTGGCTGGCCTGATAGATGTGGGTTTGGGTCAGCTCCCGGGACCCTGCGGAGCCAAGGGAAATCACAAAATCGGGGAGGGCGGACTTTGCCTCAAGATCGCCAAGGGTGCGGGTGAGGGCAATGGCGGCCTCCACCGGGCCAACGCCGGTGAACAAGGGTGAGATGGCTTTTTGCAGGTGAGGCCCATATTCAGCATCTGCCGCCATTACATAGAGCAGCGTATGAGGCCCGGCGGTTTTGATTTTATAGCTCATGATATTTTGGCCAATCAGGAGGGATAAAGCAATATATCGTCGGTTTGACAATCAAATCCTGCCACTTCATTATCGGCGAACTGGCGGGCAATTTCGTTTGCATTCAGCTTCGGGTTGTCCAAAATCGGCATTTTTGCATCAATATAGGCCACATGGCAGGTGTTGCCCGGTTCCAATTTGGTCACCACCAATACTTCGCCCTTGTCCTGCGCCATGTCCCCTGATTCCGTATGCCAGCGCAAAATGGTGGCAAAGGGGACCCAGGCGCCGTTGACCTTTTGCACCCGCCATTCGATTGTGTCGCCGACAAAATTAAAGGCGGGCAGGGTTTGTTCTGCGGCGCGTTCGTTCATGGCGTTGGCCCCGTAGGATACGAACATGCGCAAATCGCCTTCTGCGGCATAGATGATGGAATTGTTGTATCCCACACACAGCCATTGGCCCCCGGCTATTCCCATTTCTTCTTCTGTGAGTTCGGGCAGGCCCAATTCGGCCTGGGTCAACAGGCGACATTCATCAAGGTCAAGTTTTGAATAGGCAGAGCTGATTTCCCCGGTGGAATTTTGCGCCTGTGCGCCGGTAGCAAAGAAAGGGAGCAGCGCCAGCAAAGCCGCCAGGTAAAACGGTTTGTTATATCGTAAAGTGTGGTTCAGCATTATTGTTTTTCCTGTTGGAGGTCGGTGTGTCTAATATGGCTTGCAATTTGGGCGCTTCATAGTCCAAAAAGCGCTCAGCAAAATTGAGTGCAATTAAATTGATCACAAGGACCGGTTAAATATCACTGGTCCATTCTTTAATAAAACAGGGCTGAACAGCAGATGAATATCTCCAAAATTTCGATTGGTAAAAATCCCCCCGACGATATCAACGTGATTATTGAAGTGCCGGTTGGGGGCGAACCCATCAAGTATGAATTTGACAAGGACAGCGAAGCCTTGTTTGTGGATCGTTTTCTTTATACGCCGATGCGCTATCCGGGAAATTATGGTTTTGTGCCCCATACGCTTTGTGGTGACGGGGACCCGCTGGATGTGATGGTGATGAATACGCGCCCGATTATTCCGGGCGGTGTTATCCGGTGTCGCCCGATCGGGGTCTTGCTGATGGAAGACGACGGGGGGCGCGACGAGAAGCTGATCGCTTTGCCGGTATCCAAACTCACGGCGGCCTATGACGGGATCAAGGACGTGTCGGATCTGCCGGAAATCGAAGTGCAGAAAGTGGTGCATTTTTTTACCCATTACAAAGACCTCGAGCCGGGAAAATGGGCCAAAATCGACAAAATTGTCGGGGTGAATGAAGCGCGCCAGGTGGTGCTTGATTCCATTGCGATGGCGGGTAAATAATCTCTTATTTGTGATTAAGTGACTATGGAAAACCGGCCAGCAAAGCGACAAGCGTTTTGCTGGCCATTGTTTTTCGGGTCGGCAAAATTTCAACGTTGAAATTCAGGTCAGCCCAATTCAGGTCAGCCAAGCAGGGCGGGCGCAATATCACGCCGGATCAGAATTTCAGCGAAGTACAGCACAACGAACAGCACGATCGGGGAGAGGTCCAGCCCCCCCATATTGGGCAAAAACCGATTAACAATTCTGCGGATCGGTCCCAGCATGGGTTCGGTAATGGCATTGAGGGCCTGCCATACGGTGGCGACAAACTGGTTGTTGGTGTTGATAACCCTGAAGCTGATCAGCCAGCTCATGATGATCATGGCGATTAAAATCCAGCGTGCCAGATCAAGCAGCAATAATATGGTGGAAATAATAGCGGTCATTGCGGGCGTCCCTTTTGTTTTGCCTCAGGTTAACAATTGTGCGCGTGTCTGTGCTTCAAAACCGGTGCCACTCACGGGTCGGGCCCGGGGGCATGCTTTTGAGAGACACGCTTCTATCTAGTCACTGGATTTGATGTGGGCAAGGGATGAGATGAATTGTGGCGCTGATTTATTGTGACAGAGGGTTAAAAAGGGCCAGCCAAAAGGAATCAGAAAAAAAGGACCGCCATCGAAAGGTAATTTCAAAGGCGGTCCTTTTGAACAACATCCGGTACGCAAAACTCTTTCCAGACAGGCACATGGATTGCAAGGTGTGTGCCAGTTTGGTTTTTGCCAAACAGGGTCAATATCTGGTGGGTGCGTTCGGTTTTGTCGCCACATATGGGGGCGTTAAGGGGAGGTGAGCGCAAGTTGCGTTGCAAAATGCGAAAAGCAATTGCAATTTGCAAAAACCGGTTCTGCGCAAGGATTAATCGGGGGGTAGTGTGGGGGCCAACGGGAAAGGGGTTTAGCTGTCTGGGGCGAATTGTTTGCGCAATTGTGTGCGCTCGCGGGCGGAGACGCCGATGAGTTCGGCGACGCGCCAGACCATATTGTCTTCCATTTCGTGGTTTTTGCCGTCGGAAAACACCACGCGCCACATCATGGCGATAATTTCAATGCGCTGCTCCATTTCCATCCGGGTGATGATGGAGGTGAACTGATAAAAGTCCACGGCTTCGGAATCCTTCTGGTGGGCAAGGGTTATCAGTTTTTCCACTTGTTCCTTATTCAGTTCAAAATGTTCCTGAAGCACGTTTGAGACGACCTGTCGCTCCTGTTCAGTGGTTTGCCCGTCTATGTCGATGAGATGGACCAGCAGTGCGGCCACCGCCAGTTTGGGGTCCAGCGGGGCTTCAGCGGCCGGGGAACTGGCGGAAAAAAATTTGGAAATTGCGTTGAACATGGGGGGGATCCTGATTTTGAACAGTAACTGGTGTGGCACGCGGGTGAACAGATATTTATATACCGTTGGTTTGCCAGTAACCGGAGAAAAAGCGACACGATCAACAATAAATGATCAAAACGTTGCCTAAAGCCATTTGGCAAAATTAGAGGTAATTTTAACTTGTTCAAGGCTAAATGAAGGCAAATGTTATTTAAACGAAGATTTCATTGCATGCTCCATTCCGCCAGAAACAAAATGCCTGCCATAGATTATGTGTCAATTGTGTCCTCTTTATTCAAGGATAAGGTGGCTCTTTGCGTTGGTACGCTGGCCTCTGCCCTTGCCAGCGCCGTCGCCGGATTTAGCGCACAGGCTCCGGTACTTTATGTATTTTCCGCCCTGTTTGTTCTGATGGCAATATGGCGCAACTGGCAGGCCGACAGGTTTAATGCGCAAAATCTTGAAAGTGAAGACGGGGAGGGTGCGGAATATTGGGAATTGCAGGCAACCCTTTCGGGCAGCGCGGCGGCCATTATTTTTGGAGTCTGGTGTTTTGTAAGCTTGGTTATTGTGCGGGATGAATTTGCGGTATTGAGCAGTTTTCTTGTCACCATGGCGGCAATGGTTGGTATTGTAGCGCGCAATTACGGGCTTGATCGGCTGGTTACCACACAGCTGGTTCTGATTGGGATACCGATGTGCCTGGGGCTGGCAATTGATGGCAATATCTTTCACATACTGCTTGCGGCATTGTTTGTTCCCATGCTGGTGAGTTATCGTACGCTGGCGCGGGATGTGCGCAATGTTTTGCTGAGTGCGGTGCGGGACCGGGTGGAAGTGAGCCGGCTGGCGGATGAACTTGACGGGGCGCTTTCCACCATGTCCCATGGTTTGCTGATGCTGGATGAAAATCTGAAAATCGTCGTGGTCAACGGCCAGATGCAGGAAATGTTGTGCGGAAATGCGGAATATAAATGTCTGGGGAAGAATTTTTCCGAATTGATTAAAATTGCCAATGTTCAGGGGCAATTGTCTTCGCTGGCGGGGCAGCGCCTGGTGAGCGCGGTGGCTAATATCGGGGAAAGCAAGCTGGTTTTGCAGTTGTTGGACGGGCGGCATTGTGAAGTGTCCATTACCCGCAATGACCGTCAGACGGTGCTGGTTATTGAAGATGTAACCGAGCGGATGCAGTCGGAAAGCCGGATTAAGTTCATGGCCCGGTTTGATCCTGCAACCAATTTGCCAAACCGTGCCTATTTCAGCGAGCAGGTCAGCAGCCGTTTGCAGGCAATTCGGCAACGCGGGCAGGAAAAAGATGTGGGTCTGCTGGTGCTTGATATTGACGATTTCAAACATATCAATGATACGTTCGGGCACCCGATGGGCGACCGGGTTTTGACCGTGATTGCCCGGCGATTGCGCCAGGCGTTTGATTCTGACGTGATGGTGGGCCGTTTTGGCGGAGATGAAATTGTCGTGTTTTTTGACCATGGTGTGGAGATGGACAAAACCGCATGGGATGTGGATTTGTTATTGGAAACACTGGCGGAACCGTTTTCGCTTGACCAGCAGAGCTTTGAAATCAAGGCCAGCGCCGGACTGGTGATAAGCTCAAGCGATGATTGTGATCTGGAGGCCTTGTTGCAACGGGCGGACCTGGCTCTTTATCGTTCAAAAGGAGATGGCAAGGGCGTTCTGACGGTTTATACGGCTGATATGTGTACGGCATATCGTAAAAAGCAGATTATGAAGACCGCGCTGCAGGATGCACTCGAAAATGATGCGCTGCAACTGGTGTATCAGCCGGTGATTGACATGCGCACCCGCAAGGTTGTGGGCTGTGAGGCTTTGGCGCGCTGGCATGACGAGGAACTCGGGGTTGTTCCCCCTTATGTATTTATTCCCCTGGCGGAGGAAATGGGCGTTATATCCCAGATTACCGACTGGGCTTTGCATACCGCAACGCAGGAATGTACCAAATGGCCCAAAGAAATTGGTGTGGCGGTCAATATATCCGCCTGGGATTTCCGGGGGGCAAATGTTCAGGAAATGGTTTGCTCGGCTCTTGAGCAATCAGGTTTGAGTGCGCAACGGCTGGAAATTGAGGTCACCGAAACGGTGTTGGTGGAGGAATTGGAAACCGCCTCACGCGTGCTTGAGGAATTGTCGGCGCTTGGCGTGGGGATTGCCCTGGATGATTTTGGAACCGGGTATTCTTCCCTTGGTTATTTGCATAATCTGCCCTTTTCCAAGTTGAAAATCGATCAGACATTCACCATGAATGTTACCAATGATCCCACCGCCAAACAGCTTATGCGCAATATTGCGGTGCTGGGGCGGGATCTGGATATGAAAGTGACGGTTGAGGGGGTGGAAACCCAGGAGCAACTGGATGTTGTCGCAGGGCTTGATCTGGTTGATTCGGTACAGGGGTATTTGTTTGGCGCCCCGGTTCCACAAAGTGAAATATTTAGTCTGATCACCATGCTAAGTGGTGGTGCCTATGCAGATCAGGAAGATAGTTTTCTCACAAAAACAACCGGTTAGTACTTGTAAACATGTGCTGTTAAGCATAATTACAATTGGGAAATGAACGCCATTTCCGTATCCTTACTAAGTCCTTAAACTCGTGATTGATCTCCATTTGGAGAGAAACTGCGGATTGATATTTTGGCCCATAAAAACGTCGGGGACGCTACGTCGCCCCATTCAAAATTTGCATCAAATCTTTTGGATATTCTGGATAGTGTGGAATATCGGCGGGTGCCGTTTGCCGATCAGTTTGATCCGGTTTACCGGCTGCGTTACGAGGCGTATCGCCGCGAGGATTTTATTGCGCCAAATTCTGAAAAGGTCGTGTATGATGCGCATGACAAAGCGCCAAATGTTTATTGTTTTGGTGTCTATATATCGGGAAAGCTGGTAAGCTCCATTCGCTTTCATTATGTGACACCGGCGCAGCGAAGTTCCCCTTCGGTGACTGCGTTTCCTGAAACGCTGAACAGTCTTCTGGATGAGGGGGTCAGCTTCATCGACCCTTCGCGTTTTACGACGGACCATGAGATGATGTTGAAATATCCGGCTTTGCCGTTTTTGACATTGCGCGTGGTGGCCATGGCTTCAGAGCATTTTGATGTCAAATATTGCGTTTCATCCGTGCGCCGGGAGCATGCCGCGTTTTACCGGCGGGTGTTTGGCTCCAAGCGGCTTGAAGGGGTGGGGTATTATCCGGGAATTTCATTTCCCATGCACCTTTATGCGGCAGAAATTTCCAGTATTCGGGATCGGGTCGCACGGCGCTTTCCGTTTTTCATGTCAACCCGCATGGAGCGGGAGGCATTCTTTGAGCAGACCGGAAAAGGGGAGGGGGTCAAAATGATTGCCCCTACCGCACGGGCCGCGCAAAATGATTGTCAGGAACGAGAAAAATTCTAACCCCGGGCAAAAAGATTTCAACTCTGCGCAAGGCTGAATCCTGAAAGGATTGCACTAAAATGGTCGCCGTGTTGACGGGTTACAGGCTTTTGTCCGTTCTACATTGATTATTTGTTGGTGTAATGTTAGCGTTTTATCTTAAAGTGAAATTTGCCGGATGCCATTCATGGGTATTCGCGCTGTTACCTTGAAAGCTGTCCGGGGTATTTTTGGATGGCAACCAACGAATTGGCCTGACATTTTCAGGCCTTGAAGTTGGGTAAAGATCAGGGTCAGGATGATGTTGATGTCATTGGTTGCGCTGTAAAATGCGTAAAAACAGAATCAAGAACACTTATAAACTGAACAGGGAGAATGACTTATGAATAAAATTTTTAAGGGTGCATTGTTTGCTGCGGCGCTTTGTGTGCCGGGGAGCGCTCTGGCGCAAAGCTGGGATATGCCAACACCATATTCGGACAAGGTTTTTCATACGGCAAATATTATTGAATTTGCCGATGAAGTGGCAGCGGCTACCGATGGGGCTATGACCATCACGGTGCATTCCGCCGGTT